>NZ_JBQLZL010000070.1:0-4857 GCF_052168255.1 Almyronema sp.
TGGCACCGACCGACCAACCGCATGAGAAGTTTGTATTCCCCGAAGAGGTACTGCCACGTGGTAACGCTCTCTAGTAACTCTTACATTGCTGGCCGCGACCAGGAATCAACTGGATTCGCCTGGTGGTCTGGTAATGCACGTTTGATTAATTTGTCCGGTAAATTGTTGGGCGCTCACGTTGCCCACGCTGGCCTAATCGTTTTTTGGGCTGGTGCTATGACTCTGTTTGAGGTTGCTCACTTTGTACCTGAGAAGCCTCTATACGAGCAAGGCTTTATTCTGCTGCCTCACCTAGCCACTTTGGGCTGGGGTGTAGGGGCTGGTGGAGAAGTGATTGATACTTTTCCCTACTTTGTTGTGGGGGTTCTTCACCTGATTTCTTCGGCAGTTTTAGGTTTGGGGGGTATTTACCATGCCGTCCGTGGCCCTGAAACGCTAGAAGAATATTCTTCCTTCTTTGGTTACGACTGGAAGGACAAAAACAAGATGACCACCATCATCGGTATCCACCTGATTTTGCTGGGGTGTGGTGCCTTTTTGCTGGTGATCAAAGCTTGTTTCCTGGGGGGTGTTTATGACACTTGGGCACCAGGCGGTGGTGACGTTCGCGTGATCACCAACCCAACGCTCAACCCTGCCACCATTTTTGGCTACTTAGTCGCTTCTCCCTTTGGTGGGGAGGGCTGGATTGTGGGTGTCGATAACATGGAAGACATCATTGGTGGCCACATCTGGATTGGTCTTATTTGTATCGCTGGCGGGATTTGGCATATTCTCACCAAGCCTTTTGGTTGGGCACGCCGTGCGTTCATCTGGTCTGGTGAAGCCTATCTCTCTTACAGCTTGGGTGCCCTTTCCCTAATGGGCTTTATTGCTTCTTGCTACGTCTGGTTCAACAACACTGCTTATCCCAGTGAGTTTTATGGGCCGACGAATGCAGAAGCTTCTCAAGCTCAGGCGATGACCTTTTTGGTGCGTGACCTGCGCTTGGGTGCCAATATTGGAGCGGCTCAAGGGCCTACGGGTCTGGGTAAGTACCTGATGCGCTCTCCGACTGGCGAGATCATCTTTGGTGGTGAAACCATGCGGTTTTGGGATTTCCAAGGTCCTTGGCTAGAGCCGCTTCGCGGCCCCAATGGCTTGGATCTTGAGAAGCTGCAAAACGATATTCAACCTTGGCAGATTCGTCGGGCGGCTGAGTATATGACTCATGCACCTAACGCTTCTATCAACTCGGTAGGTGGCATTATCACTGAAATTAACTCGGTTAACTTCGTGAATCCTCGCCAGTGGTTGTCTACGTCTCACTTTGTCTTGGGTTTCTTTTTCTTAATTGGTCACCTCTGGCATGCAGGCCGTGCCCGTGCTGCTGAGGCTGGCTTTGAGAAAGGACTTGATCGGGTAGCTGAACCCGTTTTGTCTATGCCCGATCTTGACTAAGCGATTAGGCTTTCAGCCAAACGCTTAAGCAACTGATAAAAGGCTTTCGTTCTAAGAACGAAAGCCTTTTCGCTATTCAAAGTGTGTCAGCTTCCTAGTAGGATCGATCTAGAACCTAGCTGATCTAGAGAATCTGAGGCATTAGAACTATGCGGCAAAGGTCACAACTGTTCCAGAGCGTCACTCGAGTGATTTTGGTGACGATCGCAATTGCGATCGCTTGGACAAGTTGGCTGCCCGTTGCGGCGGCGGAAAGCTTTGATCGGCAAAACTTACGCATGCAAGATTTTTCTGGGCAAGATCTGCGGGGCAATGACTACACCCGCGCTGATTTGGCCGATGCTAATTTAAAGGCTGCAAACCTGCAAGGCGTGCGCTTGTTTGACACTACCCTGGCGCGAGCTAACCTGGAGGGGGCTGATCTGAGATTTGCTACGTTAGATGGGGCGCGGCTGATTCAGGCCAATTTGACCAATGCTATTCTCGAAGGAGCCTACGCTTTTAATACAGACTTTCGGCAGGCAGTGATTGAAGGGGCTGACTTTACGGATGTGCTTTTAGATCCCAAAACGAATGACCAGTTGTGCCAGGTAGCGGCAGGGACTAATCCGGTAACCGGGCGCAGCACTCGCGCAACGCTCTTTTGCCCTTAATTGGGTATAACCTAAAGCGGGAATAGACTTACAGGTAACCGTGCTCGCTGAGAAAGTCAGAGGTGATATCTAAATCTGGCTGAGGCTGGCAGATCGGGCGATCGCCTTGCGCTCTTAAAAAAGCAAACTTTTCGACGTACTTGCCTAAAATATCGCCTTCTAAATTTACCCAATCACCCGGTTGTAGATACTGAAGATTCGTCTCTGCATAGGTTACGGGGATCACAGCTACGGTAAACCAATCTCCACTGGAGCCGCAGTCTGATACCGTCAAACTGACCCCATTGACAGCGATGCTGCCCTTAGGCACGATGTACCGAGCGACTCGCGAATCGCTCAGGCTAAAGCTCATTTCCCAGGCGTTAGCTACCTGAACAGACTTTTTTAGCTGGCCGCTACCGTCTACATGACCAGTAACAAAGTGTCCACCAATTTTGCTGCCGACTCTGAGCGAAGTTTCTAGGTTAACCCATGTTCCTTCGCTGTGCTGACCCAAAATGGAGCGGTTGAGGGTTTCGGGTGAGGCGGAAGCCGTAAAACCCTGAGACAAAATGGTTTCAACCGTCAGGCAAACTCCATCAACCGCTACACTATCGCCATATTCCAAGGTTTGTAGCAGGCGATCGCCGCCTTTGTGGGGGCAGGTAATTTTTAACTGCTCTGGGTAGGGGTGAGATAAAATCCCCAGAGTTTGGATAAGGCCAGTAAACACAAATTTTCGGTGAGAAAGGGTAAATTCTCTCAGCAATCTTGCCCATCCCTACGGAGTCCGGGGCATACTGGAAATTGTTAGGCAGACTCAACTTAGAGGGTAAGACTGGATCCACAATGCACAGTCTACTGCTCTACCACGAGTGCTTCGTTTTTATCATATCGATATAGCTGACTGAGCGAAACTGGCTGATTGAGATAAGTATAGAATTTTAGTTTCTTAGAGTATTTTTACTAGCTGCGGATAGGCAGTAAATCCTGGCTTAAGATATGGATCTAGTCCACTGAGTAACCACAAGCTCACTTTCCCCGCTCCGGAGTCTAGAGGCGAATCCCATGATTGAGATGAAAGTTGCTGGAATTGCCCTTGATGCAGTTTCTCGCAGTCCGATTGTGTTACTCAGAGATGCCTCCGAAAGGCGTGCCTTGCCGATATACATCGCGCCCGATCAGGCAAAGTCCATCATCAGCGCCTTAGAAAATCAGGCTCCTCCTCGACCCTTGACCCACGATTTGTTTGTCAGCTTGATTGACGAATGGGAAATGGAACTAGAGAAGGTGGTTATTCATGCCCTGCGCGATAACACTTTCTATGCGGTTCTTAAGGTAACGAAAGGTGAAGAGAAAAAGGAAATCGATGCCCGCCCTAGCGATGCGATCGCGATCGCGCTGCGCACTGACTCACCCATTTGGGTGATGGAAGAAGTCGTCGCTGATGCCTCTATTCCCGTCGATCGCGATGCAGACGAAGCCGAAAAACGAGCCTTTCATGATTTCATCTCTAACCTGAATCCTTCGGATTTTTCTCAGCACGGGCGATCGATTAGCAGCGATTCTTAATGCAATATCGCCGCTTTGGTAAAACTAACCTAAAGCTTTCCGTATTTTCTCTGGGTACCATGCGTTGCCTCGCGTCTGAGGCGGTTTTTCAGCAAACGGTGACGGTAGCCGTTGCCCGCGGGATCAATCACCTAGAAACGGCGCAGGGATATGGCGAAAGTGAGCGCTATTTGGGCAGGTTGCTGCAATCTGGTCAAATAGGGAGGCGATCGCAGCTTTACCTGACGACTAAAATTCCGCCAACTGCTGAGGCGGCTGAGTTAGATCGGCAAATCGATCGCTCACTGGCGCGGCTTCAAACGGACTATCTCGACTGTTTAGCCCTACATGGCATCAACACGCCAGCCCATTTGACTCAGGTACACTCGTCTCTAAAAGCGGTTGAGGCTGCTGTAGCCGATGGTCGCGTTCGCCATGTCGGCTTTTCAACGCATGGTTCACTGGCGCTGATTTTAGCCGCGATTCAGACTGGATATTTTGAGTTTGTTAATCTGCACTATTACTACTTTTTTCAGCGTCACGCAGCGGCGATCGCCCTGGCTCAGCAGCAAGACCTGGGCATTTTTATTATTTCTCCGGCGGATAAAGGTGGGCTGCTTTACACCCCGCCAGATCGGTTAAAGGCGCTGTGCGATCCCTTCTCGCCGCTGGCGCTAACCTATCGCTGGCTGCTCAGCGATCGCCGTCTGACGACCCTCAGCTTTGGCCCTGCCAACGCCGCTGAGCTAGACGAATCACTTGCCGTAGCCGATCTAGAGGCTACGCTAACGCCAGCAGAAATGGCGGCGCTAGCGCGATTAGATCAGCAGCCACTAGAAACTTTGGGTCGCGATCGCTGCGCTCAGTGTTATGCTTGCCTGCCTTGCCCAGAGCGTATTCAGATTCCTGAAGTGCTGCGATTGCGCAATCTGGCCGTTGCTTATGAAATGAGTGAATATGGCCAGTACCGCTACCGCATGTTTGAAAACGCTGGTCACTGGTTTCCGGGACAAAAAGCCAACCGCTGCACCGACTGTGGCGATTGCCTGCCGCGATGTCCGCAACAGCTCGATATTCCCCAACTGCTGCGAGATACCCATGAAAGGCTCAAAGGGCCAGAGCGGCGGCGCTTGTGGGGATAAATGGAAGATTTATGGCGGTTTAGAGTTGGGGCTATCAGTCTAGCGGCTGATGGTTCTGACCCTGGCAGGCGCTAAACTGAGCTTTGCTCAAG
>NZ_JBQLZL010000070.1:4957-12471 GCF_052168255.1 Almyronema sp.
ACTGAGCTTTGCTCAAGAGATTAATTAAAATAGAACAAAACCTCATCCCCCTAGGGGGGATGTTAGGCTTAGCACTATTAAAGTATTGAGGCTAATCGCATGGTTGCCACGCCCGAAAAGCTGGAATATCAGGATGTAAAAGCTACCCAAGGGGGCGATCGCGTTGCGGTGCTGCTAATGGGCTATGGTGAAGTCGAAAGCTACGAAGATTTCGCCAACTATAACGAACAAGCGCTAAATTTGCTAACGGCAAAATTTGCCCCCGTTCCTACCTGGATTTATCCGCCGCTTGCTAAGCTGCTTGCCGTGTTCGACCTGCACGAATGGAGCCACCAGCACGGTAACTTTATCTCTCCGCACAACGCCATTTTTGAAAAGCAGCGAGCTGGCGTTGAAAAAGCGCTAAAAGCACAGTGGGGCGATCGCGTAAAAGTCTTCAAAGCTTTCAACTTTTGCGCCCCTCATTTGCCCGAGCAGGTACTAGAGCAGGTCAAGGCCGAAGGCTTTGACAAACTGCTGATCTACCCCCTGCTGGTCGTTGATTCTATCTTTACCAGCGGTATTGCCGTAGAGCAGGTGAACAATGCCTTAGTGCAACTGGCTGATAGCCCAGAACACTGGCTAAAAGGCACGCGCTACATTCCCTCTTTCTACAACGAGCCAGCCTATGTCGATTTGCTCGCTGACATGGTGGCAGACAAAATTCAGCAAGATCTGGCGGTGGCGCACCTCCCCTCACAGACCGGGATTGTGCTGATGAACCACGGTTGCCCCCACAAAGCCAAAGGCTTTACCTCCGGCATTCGCGAAAGTGAACTTCTTTACGAACTGGTACGAGAAAAGCTCATCTATCGCTACCCGCTAATTTCGGTAGGTTGGCTGAACCACGACACGCCATTGATTGAATGGACACAACCCAACGCCACCCTAGCGGCCAAAAACCTGATTGATCTGGGGGCAACGGCTATCGTTTTTATGCCGATTGGCTTTGCCACCGAAAACCACGAGACGCTTTTAGACGTGGAGCACATCATCGTTAGCCTGCGCAAAAAGCGACCCGACGTGACCTATGTGCAGATGGCCTGTGTGAACGACGATCCCCGGTTTTTGCAGATGGCGGCTGAGTGGGCTAATCCCCAAATTGCCGATTTACTGAGTGAACAAGCGGTGGCGGTTAGCCCAGCGTTAGCCAAAGCGCAAGCTCAAACGTTTCATGGTCACCACCATCACCACGACCATCCTCACGAGCACGGCCAGGGTCATCACCACCCGCACACTCATTAAGACTGAGTCAGGCGATCGCTTGCCAAAACCCGTTGAAGGAAAGAAATTCCAGGTTTACTCCTTAAGCCTGGAATCTTTATTTTCTGCAAAATTCTGTAGACAGCGGATTCACTATACTAAGCATACTTACTGCCAGGTGCTATAGCTAAGGCAGAAGGTTGAAGGCAGAGGGCAGACGGAAAGTTTTTCTGTCAGCGGCTTTCAGCTATTCAAGTGTCTCACGGTTGTGACTATAGCTCTACCCGGAAGCGACCCCTGTAAGCCGATCGCTCAGCGAGTGCTTAGTCACGGCTTCCAGTGATTAGCCTCTAGATCAAACCTAAAAATTACAGCTTTTGATGTAAGTCTTATGGTTCAAACGCCTGCTTATACGTCTCCTAAATCTCAAGTTGAACTAGAAAAAGTCGAGCGACAAGAAGAAGATATTGACCTCGAATTTCTCTACACCAGAGATATTGAGTTTCGCCAGGAGACTATTTATTTTCTAGTCGTCGATCGCTTTTGTGACGGCGACCCCGACAACAGCGAAGGGCCTAATCCTGAACTTTACGACGCTACCCAAACTGATTGGGGCAAATATTGGGGCGGCGATCTGCAAGGGGTGATCGATAAACTCGACTACCTCAAAAACCTGGGGATAACGGCTGTTTGGCTGACCCCTTTGTTTGAACAGGTTGAGGGTCTGTTTATTGAAAGTGCGGCAATTCACGGCTACTGGACGAAAGATTTTAAGCGGTTAAATCCGCGCTTTATCGGCAAAGACGAAAACCCTTCTCTGAATGAAACTCAAGATACACGCGATACCGTCTTCGATCGCTTGATTGCAGAACTGCACAAGCGGGGTATGAAGCTAGTGCTAGATGTGGTCTGTAACCACAGCAGCCCAGACATTGATGGCGTCAAAGGAGAGCTGTACGACGATGGCGTCAAAATCGTTGATTTTGGTAACGACAAAGAGCACTGGTACCACCACTACGGCGAAGTAATGGACTGGGAAGACGAGTGGCAGGTACAAAACTGTGAAATGGCTGGACTCGCCACTTTTAACGAAAACAACGCTGATTACCGCAACTACATTAAATCAGCGATCAAGCAATGGCTCGATCGCGGTGTAGACGCCCTGCGGGTGGATACCGTTAAGCACATGCCGATTTGGTTTTGGCAGGAGTTTAACGCCGACATTTTGACCCATCGCCCCGATGTATTTGTCTTTGGAGAATGGATTTATAACCACCCTGACGACGAACGTTCGGTAGAATTTGCCAACAATTCTGGGATGACGGTGCTGGACTTTGGCTTGTGTGTCGCCATTCGCGGCGCGTTGGGTCAAGGGGCGGAAGACGGCTTTCAGCTCGTGCAAGATATTTTTGACTTAGACTCGTGCTACTGCGGAGCGACGGAGCTGATTACCTTCATCGATAATCACGATATGCCCCGGTTTCAATCGCTCAACCCCGACCCTCAAATGCTACAGGTAGCGATCGCCCTGATTATGACTTCGCGGGGCATTCCCTGTATTTACTATGGAACCGAACAATATCTGCATGACGATACCAACAACGGCAACGATCCTTACAATCGGCCAATGATGGAAAAGTGGGACACCACCACCGATCTCTATCAATATATTCGGCGGCTTTCGGGGTTACGTCGCCTCAATCCAGCGGTAGCCCTAGGCGGGCAGTGGCCTAAATATGTCATGCCTGATGTCTATTGCTACACCCGTCAGTATCGCGATTCTCGTTGCTTTGTAGCGATGAATCGCGGCGAAGCCATCACCGTGGATCTTGTAGAGACCGATTTTCCGGATGGTGAACACACCTGCATTCTGACCCAACGCAAATTTGAAGTTCAATCTGGCAACATTGCGGCACTGACGCTAGCAGCGCGGGAAGTGATTGTGTTAAGCCATGTGGGCGAGCGGGTTAAAGGGCAAACCATTGTGCGAGTGCAGCTCAACGGGGTGGATACCCAACCGGGCGAAGTTATTGCCGTCATTGGTGACTGTCCTGAGCTAGGCAATTGGGATATTGGCAAAGCCCACTGGCTGGGATATATCAATCAAAATACCTGGTTTGGCGAAATCCCTTTTAATGAAAGCGCTGGCAAACTCATCACTTACAAATATGTGATGCTGCGCGAAGGGATCTCACCCATTCGTGAAAATCTGGTGGCGCGTCGTTGGGTACTGGCCGAGTCTGGCACTGTCAAATGGCGAGATACCTGGGCTTGGTAGCGGCGCTTGCCAAAATCACCTGTTTGCTCGTTAGAGTAGAAACAGAACTGCTGTTGAGGCCATGACGCTAAGCGAGCAAATTTTAAGCCAGCTTCCTGGCGATGTTTGGGGGGGGCTGAGAAAAGCTGACCAGATGTGGCAGTCGCTCAAAGCTGGGACGCTTCCAGTTCCGCAAGTGGTGGCAGAACAGGCTGAGCCACTGGCCTCTACTTCCTGGGACGTGGTCATTTGCGGTGGCACTCTGGGCATTTTGCTGGGGGCGGTGCTGGCTCAGCGAGGCTGGCGGGTGGCCTTGCTAGAAAAAGGGTTTCTACGGGGACGCGAACAGGAATGGAACATTTCTCGCCATGAGCTATCGGTATTCGTCAAGCTAGGCTTGTTGAGTCAGGCGGAGCTAGACGCTGCGATCGCCACTGAATATAACCCGGCTCGAATTAGCTTTTTGGGAGGCACCGATCACTGGGTTGAAAATGTATTGAATGTGGGCGTTGATCCTGTCACGCTGCTAGAAACGCTCAAACAAAAATTTTTGGCGGCGGGCGGACACCTGTTTGAGCAAACGGCGTTTGCAACGGCTACCGTTCACCCTAATGGCGTGGCGATCAACGCCGCTGAAAAAAGCTTTGAGACGCGGCTGTTAATTGATGTGATGGGGCACTTTTCCCCCATTGCGCGGCAGGCGCGTGGCGGCAAAACGCCAGATGCAGTTTGTTTGGTGGTGGGCAGTTGCGCTAAGGGGTTTGCCGATAACTCAACCGGAGATTTAATTGCTTCTTTTACGCCCATTCGCAACCAGTGCCAGTATTTTTGGGAGGCGTTTCCGGCTAAAGATGGCCGCACCACCTATCTATTTACCTATCTAGATGCTGATCCCCGTCGGCCTAGCTTAGAGGCTTTGTTTGAGGAGTATTTAACGCTGCTGCCGGCTTATCAGCAGGTGAGCTTAGAGCAGCTAACCTTTAAGCGGGCACTGTTTGGCTTTTTCCCTTGCTACAAAGATAGTCCGTTGCGTTTTAGCTGGAACCGGATGCTGGCGGCAGGTGACAGCAGCGGTAGCCAGTCTCCTTTGAGCTTTGGCGGCTTTGGGGCGATGATTCGCCATCTAGAGCGGTTGAGCCACGGCCTTGATGAAGCGTTGACCCAAGACCTGCTCGACCACAAAGCCCTGGGAAAATTGCAGCCCTATCAGCCCAATTTGTCTGTGACCTGGCTGTTTCAAAAGTCGATGAGCGTTGGCGTTGACCAAAGTTTGCCCGAAAACCGAATTAACGAAGTGCTAGCCGCCATCTTTCAAGACATGGCTGCTCTCGGAGAACCCGTCCTCAAACCGTTTTTGCAGGATGTGGTGCAGTTTCCGGCCTTGGCCAAAACTTTACTCAAAACTTCGGTTTCGCATCCGCAACTAGTGGCGAAAATTATTCCCCAAGTTGGCCTTGTGAGTTTGCTCGACTGGATGGGGCACTATGCCAGCCTTGCCGCCTATAGCGCCTTGTATCCCTTAGCTCAGACGGCGCAAACCTGGGCTAAAGCGCTGCCGCCTCAGCCGCGCTACGATTACCACCGCTGGTTAGAGGCGCTGCGCTATGGCGCGGGGCAAGATTATTAGTATGGATTTTCCGATCGCGCGACAACGGTTTTATCAAGAAATTCAGCAGCCTGAAGCCGATATTAATCTGGCGGCGGCGGCGCTCTACATTGCCCAAGAAGCGTACCCGATGCTGGAGGCTGAGGCCTATCTCAATGCTTTAGAGGTGATGGCGGCTGAAGCCCGCGATCGCTTGCCGCCTGAACCTTATCCGCTCAAGATCATTCGGGCGATTAATCAGTATCTTTTTGAGGATCTACGCTTTCGCGGCAACAGCCAAGACTACTACGATCCGCAAAACAGCTTTCTCAACGATGTGATCGATCGCCGTACGGGCATTCCGATTACGCTAGCGCTGGTCTATTTAGAAGTGGCAAAGCGGCTCGACTTTCCGATGGTGGGGGTGGGGATGCCGGGGCATTTTTTGATTCGTCCGGCGATCGCTGAAATGGATGTTTTTGTTGATGCTTTTGACCAGGGAGCGGTTTTGTTTCGGGCGGATTGTGAGGCTCGGCTACAGCAGATTTATGGCAAACAGGCGGTTTTGCAAGATAGCTTTTTGCAGCCTGTTTCGGCGTCGGCTTTTTTGGCGAGAATGCTGACCAATTTGAAGCTGATTTACCTCAACCGTCAGGAACTAGAAAAAGCGATCGCCGCTACCGATCGCATTTTGCTGCTCTACCCAGATGCGATTTATCAGCAACGCGATCGCGGTTTGCTGCACTATCAGGCGGGGCAGTTTACCGCTGCTTACCGTGACCTGACGGCCTATGTGGAACATGCCGAAGCGCAGACAGAAGATATTGCCCAAATTATGCGCTTGCTAGAGCGGATTCAGCCTAACTAGCGCCTTGATTAAACCCTGAGGCTGAAATGCAATTGCTCAAAAACTGGGCACTTTAAGACTAAGCACGATTTATCGCATAGAACTCACTCCTCCACTCACCTCGGCCACGCGCCGAGGTTTTTTCTGGCAAGGCGATACAATAGAAGCTGCCGATTTGAACCGCTGCTATGGATGTGATTCCTGCTATTGACCTGTTGGGAGGCCGCTGCGTTCGCCTCTATCAGGGAGATTATGACCAGTCTCAGGTGTTTAGCGAAGATCCGGTGGCGATCGCGCAGCAGTGGGTTGAGCAAGGGGCGACGCGGCTGCACCTGGTAGATTTAGACGGAGCCAAAGCAGGGCAGCCTGCTAACTGGGAAGCGATTAAAAAAATTGTGCAAGCGGTGGATATTCCGGTGGAGGTGGGGGGCGGGTTGCGTACCTACCAGCGCGTTGCTGAGTTGTTTAGCTTGGGGGTGCGCTATGGCATTTTGGGCACTGCGGCGATCGAAAATCCAGAGCTGGTGGGGCAACTGAGTGCAGCGTTTCCGGGGCAGGTGATTGTCGGCATTGATGCTAGAAATGGCAAAGTGGCGACGCGGGGCTGGCTAGAAACTTCTGAGGTGGAGGCGGTTGAGCTGGCGCAACGGATGGCGGCGTTGGGCGCTGCTGAAATTATCTATACCGATATTCAACGAGACGGTACGCTCAAAGGGCCAAACAGGGCGGCTTTGCGGCAGATGGCCGAGGCGATCGCCATTCCGGTGATTGCTTCTGGGGGTATTGGTTCGCTCAGCGATGTGCTGAGCTTGTTGAGCTTGGCTCCGGTGGGGGTAACGGGGATGATTGTGGGGCGGGCGCTCTATACGGGGGATGTTTCGCTGAAAGAGGCGATTAGAGCGGTGGGGCAAGGGCGCTGGCAAGATGTGCCGCCTGATTTGGGGCAGTCATCGCTGGCGTAGAGCTGGGTGAGTCATAGGTTAGAGGCCGTTAGCGTAGCGTGACTAGCGAGTTCGTTTAAGTAGCTATTCACTATGAGCCTGCGTGGAGGACGATCGCCAAGGGGTCAGTTAAAATCGTGGGCAAGCCGTCTTGAGTATGACTATGACAGCGCTAGCCCCCTACGTTTCGCGCCCCCCAGTTGAAGACTTTCTAGCCGCTTTAGCCCAATCTCTACACCAGCCGCAGCAAAATCCGGCGGTGTTTCATGTGTGGGGTATTGGTGGTGTAGGTAAATCGACCCTAACGCGCAAAGCCCATGAAGCCCATGAAAAAACGGCTAAGGTGGCGTCGGTTTCCTTTGGTCTGACGGAAGGGATTGACGAGCCTATTTTGCTGATGGCGAAGCTCTACGAGCAAGTTGTGCCTAAAGATAGCTGGAGTGATCCATTTTGGGAGAAGTACGAGCTGTACTTTGACACCATTCATCAGCTCAACACTCAGCCTGCAACAGGGCGCGGCGATGTAGGGGAGGAGCAGGTGAAGCAGGTGAAGCAGCTTCTGAAGCTGGGGGTAGATGTGGTGGGGGAGTTCGCCCTATCAGAGTCGGCTAAGAAAGCGACTAATACCGCGATTGAGCGGGG
>NZ_JBQLZL010000071.1:0-3350 GCF_052168255.1 Almyronema sp.
TTCACCGTCTGCACCTAAAAAACTACGCCGAACCCAACGACTGGAGCCGCCCCCTACCCACCGGACGGGCTAACGAAGTTATGGTGATTGCCACCAAACGCTGCTACCACAGCTAACGCAATTGCCTCAGCGCGATCGCGCCATCGGGTGAGGCGTTTGGCACCGCCCGCAAGCGGCCACTGGCAGCGTCAAGCCCCCTCTGCCTAGCACCGCCTAAACGCAGCCAACGCCCCACCCGTAATATCAATTCTCG
Source organism: Almyronema sp. (assembly GCF_052168255.1). Classification (NCBI taxonomy): domain Bacteria; kingdom Bacillati; phylum Cyanobacteriota; class Cyanophyceae; order Nodosilineales; family Nodosilineaceae; genus Almyronema; species Almyronema sp. The sequence continues at coordinate 254 of NZ_JBQLZL010000071.1, forward strand.
ATTTTGGATTTTCGATTTTGAATTGAACAGTCTTGGCTCTGTATACGTTTCGTCAGTCTCATCTGTACCTTGCTTTTGAAGAATCGGGATAACAGCAACCCGCGATCGCTGGCATTGGCTAGCCGCCGCCATCCGGTTAACGAGCATTACGCTTTTGTGCAATAGGTTACGGTTCTGTTTCGTTTCGCAGCATAGAAGCTATTTTTCAGAAAGAGACAGGGATTTCTACCCGGTGCCGCCCGTTAAAAACAAGCGTTTAGCGGTTATCTACCTTCTATCTTCACCGTCAGCGATCGCTTGCAAGATTGACCCACCTCAATGGCCGAAAGCCCGAGAAAATTTGCTGGCCGTAGATAGCCAAGTCTGAACTTTGACCGTTTTGCCGTAATAGATTTGCCGTTATAGAGGGGAGGCGTATTGCATGACGACTTTTCCCGGTTCGCCTCGTTTATTAAAGGGAGGACTTGTGCTCGTTGATGCCAACAACGGCCAGCCGCAGCGCGTCATCAACCTGCAATACAATCCGGCAACGCTGAACCGAACCCTGCAAGTTCAAGGAGTAGAAGCCGGAAACCGCGATCGCTCACAAGCTTTGCGCCTTAAAGGGCCAGCCGTCGAAACCCTCACCCTCGAAGCCGAGATCGACATTGCCGATCAGCTAGAATTTCCTGACCAAAATCCCAACGCCGCTGAATTAGGCATCTACCCGCAGTTGGCCGCGTTAGAAACTATCGTTTACCCCACCAGTGCCCAACTGCAAACCAACGCCGACCTTGCCCAAGCAGGCACGCTAGAAATTATCCCCATGCTGGCACCGCTGACGCTGTTTGTCTGGAGCAAAAACCGGATTATGCCTGTGCGTTTGACGGACTTTAGCATCACCGAAGAAGCCTTTGACCCAGCGCTTAACCCCCTGCGAGCCAAAGTCAGCTTGGGTATGCGGGTGCTGAGTATTGACGACATTCCTTTTAGCAGCTACGGCGGCGGCTTGTTTATGACCTATCTCGGCCAAAAAGAACAGCTAGCGAAAAAGAGCAGCGGCACGCTTAACGCTTTTGGCCTTGGAGGGTTGCCCTAATGCCTGAACCCTTTCCCCCCACCAGTCGCTATCACACCACGGCGATCGCCACCTATACGCCACCCAACGGTGAGCCGATTGCCTATCTGCGCCGCCGCTTTGTGCCACCGCCAGAGCAATTTTCGCTGCTGCAAGTGCATACCGTTCGCGCCGGCGATCGCCCTGACCTGTTAGCTGCCCAGTATTTAGGCGATCCTGAACAATTCTGGCAGATCTGCGATGCCAACGCCGTTATCCAACCCCAAGCGCTGATAGAACCGATTGGCCGCGAACTGCGCATTACGCTGCCCGCAGGCATTCCGGGAGTGCCCTATGCTTAAGGGTCTTTACCTGACGCTAATGGTGGGGCCAGCCGTACCGCTGCCCGTGCCTCAGCTAGTTTTAGACGCCCTCACCGAAGTCACCGTCACCGTGGCAGCGCGATCGGCTAGCGGCTTTCAGCTCAGTTTTGAACTCAGCAACCGTTCACCCCTGCAAACCATTTTTTTGATTGCCAGTGGCGCGACTGTTCCCCTGCTGCGGGTGGTGATAATTGCCACCCTCAACGGCAGACCCGAAGTTTTAATAGACGGCGTAGTCACCAACCAAGAAATTTCACCCGGTAGCGGCGATCGCCCCGCCACGCTAACGATTACGGGCAAAGACCTCACCGAAGTGATGGACTATCAGTTTTTTAGCAATCCCTCCGGTACCCCCTTTCCCGCCATGCCCCCCTTTACGCGGGTGCTGACGATTTTGGCTAAATATGCCGCCTTTGGCCTGATCCCAGTGGTTATTCCTAGCGTGCTGGTAGATGTGCCTATTCCCAGCGATCGCATTCCCCAGCAGCAGGGCACCGATTTAGCCTACATTCGCCAGCTAGCTGCCGAAGTCGGCTATGTGTTTTACCTCAACCCAGGGCCAGCCCCCCTCACCAGCCGCGCCTACTGGGGGCCAGAAATTAAAGTCGGCCAGCCACAGCCCGCCCTCAACGTCGATATGGACGCCTACACCAATGTAGAATCCCTCAGTTTTCGCTTTGATGGCAGCGCCAAAGTCTTACCCATCGTCGTCATTCAAGAACCCACCAGCAAAGCGCCCATCCCCATTCCCATTCCAGACATTACCCCACTCAACCCGCCGCTGGGTGCCATTCCGCCCATTCCTCAGCGCTTTGAAATCATTTCCGACTCAGCCAAGTACTCGCCAGCCCGCGCCGCCTTAATCGGCTTAGCCAAAGCCGCCCAATCCGCCGATGCCGTCTTTGGTTCTGGCAGCTTAGACGTCCTGCGCTATGGCCGCATCCTCAAAGCCCGTGAACTAGTCGGCGTTCGAGGAGCAGGCACCGCCTTTGATGGCCTTTACTACGTTACCAGCGTCACCCACACCCTTACCCGCCAAGCCTATAAGCAAAATTTTCAACTAGCCCGCAACGGCCTAGTTTCTACTGTTTCACAGGTACCCGCATGACCAACGGCGAACGATTTTACGGCAAATATCGCGGCACAGTGGTTAACAACGTTGACCTCAAAGGGCTAGGCCGCCTCCAGGTAAACGTACCCGGTGTTTTGAACGGCATCACCAGTTGGGCCATGCCTTGTTTTCCGTGGGCGGGTTTACAGATGGGCATGTACTTGATTCCACCACCGCAAGCAGGCGTATGGGTAGAGTTCGAGCAAGGCGATCCTGACTATCCCATCTGGGTCGGCTGCTGGTGGGGCGACGCCGACGTCTCCAGCAACGCCCGACAGTTAGCCCCCGGCACCCCCGGCGTCATCATCCAAAGCCTTACCCAAGGCTCCTTAATCATCAGCGACGTCCCCGTCCCCCCCATGAGCGCTCCCGGCGTCATGGTCAACAGCGGCCCAGCCTCCTTCATCACCATCGACGCCACTGGCATCACCATCACCGCCCCCACCATCACCCTCCGCGCCACCGCCATCAACCTCACAGGCATCACCGACATCAACGCCGGTGCCCTCAAAGTCACCTAATCCCCCCCTTTTTATCTCTCCCCCTTTTTATCTCTCCCCCTTTTTA
>NZ_JBQLZL010000072.1:0-45962 GCF_052168255.1 Almyronema sp.
GGGATGGGGGGATGGGGGGATGGGGTAGCTGTTGGCTTAATGGGGGGCAAGCTTTGATCTTCAAGCCTTAAACTTGCCTCTTCCCTATCTCCCTCCCCTACTTCATCGCCCCCGTCTCTTTTCTCTTCACTCCCCGCGTCCCCGCGTCCCCGCGTCCCCGCGTCCCCTCCACTACCAATTCCCAACCGCTGCGATCGCAGCTTTACCTGTTGCCCCGACTCTTCAGCGCAAACATATAGCACCGGAAAGCTACGGGCTAGCTGATTAGCAACCTGTAACAGCAAAGTAGATTTGCCAATGCCTGGATCGCCGCCCACCAGCGTCAGAGAACCCGGAACAATGCCGCCGCCTAGCACCCGATCGAGTTCTCGATAGCCAGAGCTTAAACGGGCTTGAGGATGATCTTGAACTTGCTCTAGCGTTTGGGCAAGGCGCGGCTGGGGGGTTGAGGTACCCTGACGACGGCTCGAACGCGTTCGAGCCGTCGCTACTGGACTTGTTGCCGCAGCTTCGGTCGCCACCTGCTCAACTAGAGTATTCCAGCTACTACAAACCGGACAACGACCAAAAAACTGAGAGGATTCAGCACCGCATTCGTTGCAGACGTAAACTGTGCGAGATTTTGGCATACCCTATAAAACTAGACTAAAAAAAAGCTAATAATTTAGACCCACTTCTGAAGCCAACAAAAAATAGCAACATTAATTTACAGAAACGAAAGGATTCCTAAAGATAATCTCAACTTTTTTAACGACAAGATTTGACCTATCTAGAAGTTTTTTTTCGGATCCAGTTGAGTCGTTGAAGAATCTTAAAAAAGCTTGAAAACACCTAAGGCTCAGAGTTGCAAATAGATCAAGAACGAATAGAATGATTTATTATCTTAATATCACTGTACTAAAGTTTATTAACAGAAACTTACCTGTTGATTTAGGTATAGAACGTTCGGTAGGAGCCAGAAAGAATTGGAAAACGCAAAAGAAAAAATACTAGTTGTCGATGACGAGGCCAGCATCCGCCGAATCCTTGAAACTCGCCTCTCCATGATTGGCTATGACGTCGTCACGGCTGCCGATGGCGAAGAAGCTTTAGAAACTTTTCGCAACGCCGTCCCTGATTTGGTTGTCTTAGACGTGATGATGCCCAAGCTAGATGGCTATGGCGTCTGCCAGGAACTGCGTAAAGAATCCGACATTCCTATCATTATGCTGACAGCGCTAGGGGATGTTGCCGATCGCATTACTGGATTAGAGCTAGGAGCAGATGACTATGTGGTTAAACCGTTTTCGCCTAAAGAGTTAGAAGCGCGTATCCGCTCTGTTTTAAGACGAGTTGAGAAAAACAATACCTCTGGCATACCTAGTTCAGGGGTGATTCAGGTCAACAATATCCGAATTGATACTAATAAACGTCAGGTTTACAAAGGTGACGAGCGTATTCGCTTGACAGGTATGGAGTTTAGCCTCTTAGAACTGTTGGTAAGCCGCTCTGGTGAACCTTTTTCCCGTTCCGAAATCCTCCAAGAGGTCTGGGGCTATACGCCAGAGCGTCATGTTGATACTCGCGTCGTTGATGTTCACATTTCGCGGCTACGAGCCAAGCTAGAAGATGATCCTAGCAACCCAGAACTGATTCTGACTGCTAGAGGTACGGGTTATCTCTTCCAGCGAATTGTCGAACCAGGGGAAGAGTAGTCTGATAGAATTTCTTAAAGTTTCTACAGATTCAATCAATGGGGTTGACTCAGGCACGAATCGCAATTGACGCGATGGGTGGGGATTATGCGCCCGCCGAAGTTGTTTCTGGAGCTATTCGAGCTGCAGCCGAGCTTGGCGTGGAAATTCTTTTAGTTGGCGATCCAGAGGCGATTCGAGCTTCTACGCCACACCCTGAGAATTTGTCTCAGGTCGAAATCGTTCCCGCTGAAGGCACGATTGAAATGCACGAGGAGCCGTTGAGTGCCCTACGCCGTAAGCCGCAGGCTTCCATTAACGTGGCGATGGAGTTAGTCAAGCAGGGGCGGGCGGATGCTGTGGTTTCAGCAGGGCATTCCGGAGCCGCTATGGCTAGCTCTTTGCTGCGCTTAGGTCGCATTAAGGGGATTGATCGGCCTGCGATCGGGGCGGTTTTTCCTACGGTGATGGCTGACAAGTCAGTGCTGATTCTAGACGTTGGAGCCAACGTAGATTGCCGTCCCAAGTTTCTAGAGCAGTTTGCTGTAATGGGTACGGTTTATTCGCAGTATGTTTTGGGGGTTCAAGAACCCAGGGTTGGGCTGCTCAATATTGGCGAAGAACCTAGCAAAGGCAACGATCTGGCTTTGCGAGTTCACCAAGCCCTGAGCGACAATCCCGCCGTTCCTTTTGTGGGCAACGCCGAAGGCAGAGATATTCTCTCAGGTGATTTTGATGTGGTGGTATGTGATGGCTTTGTTGGCAATGTGCTGCTGAAGTTTGCGGAGGCGGTGGGGGAATCTATTCTGCAAATTTTGCGCGAAGAGTTGCCCCAAGGCGTGCGTGGTAAGCTCGGTACCCTGGTGCTGAAGAACAATTTACGACGTATTAAGCAGCGTGTTGACCATGCTGAACACGGCGGCGGTTTGCTGCTAGGTGTGGCTGGTATTGTAGTAATTAGTCACGGTAGTTCTCAGGCACCCTCTATTTTTAATGCTGTCCGTTTGGCGAAGGAAGCCGTGGATAATCGGGTGCTAGAGCGAATTAGAGCGCAGTACCAGAAGGTCGCTGCCCCTGCAACAGACGGAGAATAGATGCAGCAACAATTCAAGAACGGTGTTTCAATCATCGGCAGTGGTTCAGCTAAGCTAACGACTGCTCTCAGCAACGAGGATCTGAGTAAAATTGTTGAAACTTCGGATGAGTGGATTGCGACTCGAACCGGTATTCGGCAGCGGCATATTGCGAGTTCTCAAAACTCGCTGAGTAGCTTAGCGACGGAAGCCGCTCTTAATGCCATCGGTATGGCTAATCTGACGCCGATGGACATTGATTTGATCATTTTGGCGACCTCAACGCCAGACGATTTGTTTGGCAGCGCTAGCCAGGTACAGGCTGAGATGGGAGCTAGTCGAGCGGTTGCCTTTGATTTGACGGCAGCTTGTTCGGGCTTTGTTTTTGCTTTGGTGACAGCCGCTCAGTATGTTCGTACGGGTGTTTACAGGCATGTGGTGGTGATCGGGGCAGATTTGCTGTCGCGCTGGACAGATTGGGGCGATCGCCGTACCTGTGTGCTTTTTGGGGATGGGGCTGGCGCTGTGGTGGTGCAGGCTAATGAGCGCGATCGCTTACTGGGTTTTGAGCTTTGCAGTGATGGTTCGCTCAATCACTGTCTCAATCTGGCTTACCACTCCGAATCTAACCCGCTGATGGGCGATATTTCTGTGCAAACGGGACATTTTGCCCCTATCAGCATGAATGGCCGGGAAGTGTACCGCTTTGCCGTTAGCAAAGTACCTGAAGTCATTGAAAAAGCGCTGTTTCATGCTGGCTTATCAACTAGTGATATTGGCTGGCTGCTGCTGCACCAAGCCAACCAGCGAATTCTGGATGCTGTAGCTCAGCGTTTGAGCGTACCAAGCGATCGCGTGATCAGCAACATGGCTCGTCATGGCAATACCTCCGCCGCTTCTATTCCAATCGCCCTAGATGAAGCAGTGCGCGACCAGCGAATTCAGCCCGGTGACATTATTGCTTCTTCTGGCTTTGGTGCTGGCCTTACCTGGGGCGCTGCCATTTTTGAGTGGGGCTAGCATTGGAGCTACGTCTGCTAAGCTGCAAATCTGGCAAATATTGACGAGAAACAACCCGTGTCGGCGACTCCTCCGTTCTTTTTGCGTAATCTTTGGTATCACGCCATGCCCAGCCGTGCCCTCAAAGCAGGCAAACTGCTGGCGAAGACGCTTTTAGGCGAACCTGTTTTGTTTGGTAGAACCGCAGAGGGTAAGGCATTTGCGTTACAGGATATCTGCCCTCACCGAGCCATTCCGCTAAGCTGTGGCTGGTTTGACGGCAACGCTGTCCAGTGTTGCTACCACGGTTGGAAATTTGACTCAGCCGGACACTGCACTGAAATTCCGTCCCTCATGCCGGATCAGCAGCTAGATCTTAATCGCTTTAATGTGCAGGCTTATTCAGTTCAAGAGACGCAGGGCAATATTTGGATTTACATGCCCGAATCTGACCCCGCTAAGGCTGAGCCACCCCGGTTTGAGATTCCTAAAATTCCCGGTTTCGAGCCGCAAGCCCAGCCCAATGTCACCTATACCATGCGGTTTCCCTGCTTTATTGACCATGCGGTTGTCGGCCTGATGGATCCGGCGCATTCTCCCTATGTGCATCAGGCGTGGTGGTGGCGCACAAGCGAACTACATGACGAGGTTAAATGGTTTGATCCGTCTCCTTACGGCTTTACCATGCGGCGACATCGCATTGATCATGCCGGACGGCTATACGGGCTGATAGGCGGCATTCCAGAAACTGAAATTATTTTTTATTTACCCGGTCTGCGCACCGAAGAAACCACCACTCGCAAACATCGGGTGGTGAATTTAACCACGGTTACGCCCATTTCAGCTACCGAAACGGATGTCACCTTTGAGCTGTATTGGGATATTCCCTGGGGGTGGCTCATCAAGCCGTTGACGATTCCTTTGATCAAAGCCTTTTTGGGGCAAGATCGAGATGTGGTTGCCAAGCAGCAAATTGGCTTGAAACAAGATCCGGTATTGCGGCTGATTAAAGATTCGGATACCCCTGCCCGCTGGTACTATCAGCTTAAAAATGAATATGCGCGATCGCAGGCTGAAAAGCGTGAATTCGTCACCCCGGTCAAGTCTCAACAGCTACGCTGGCGGGCATAGGCCACAGTCGAACCTGTAGCCGCGTCACGTCAAGAATACTGACGCTGACTTGATTGCCTGACTCCCTCCTATGGCACAATGAGGAACAGTCATAAATTTTCGGTTAAATCTGTTAAATCTGTTCACGCATTTTAATGCGAGAGTCAAGATTTTTGTTCATTGCTGTTGCCAGTTTTGCAAGTCTATGTCAGCTCCCCGTCGCGCTGTTTTTCCCTTTACCGCTGTTATCGGCCAGGAAGATATGAAGCTGGCTTTGTTGCTCAATGTGATCGATCCCAAAATTGGTGGGGTGATGATTATGGGCGATCGCGGTACGGGCAAATCTACCACCATTCGTGCTTTAGCAGACTTACTGCCTGAAATTGAAGTGGTTGCAGATGATCCGTTCAATCGCGCCGCAGACGACCCCGCCCTACTGAGCGAACGCACTGGACAAGCCATTGCTACCGTGAAGAAGAAAGTACCCATGGTGGACTTACCCTTAGGGGCAACAGAAGACCGCGTCTGCGGCACCATTGATATTGAAAAAGCGCTGGCTGAGGGAGTAAAAGCGTTTGAACCGGGTTTGCTGGCAAAGGCCAATCGGGGCTTGTTGTATGTCGATGAGGTCAACCTGCTAGACGACCACCTAGTTGATGTGCTGCTCGATTCAGCGGCTTCTGGCTGGAATACCGTAGAGCGAGAAGGGATCTCGATTCGGCACCCGGCTCAGTTTGTTTTGGTGGGGTCAGGTAACCCTGAAGAGGGTGAACTCCGACCGCAACTGCTCGATCGCTTTGGCATGCACGCCGAAATTCGCACCGTCAAAGACCCAGAACTGCGGGTCAAAATTGTTGAAGAGCGCTCTGAATTCGATCGCGATCCCAGTGCTTATCTGGTACAGCACCAGACTCCTCAAACTGAACTACAGCAGCGGTTGGTTGAGGCGCAGGAACGGTTGAAGACGGTCAATATTGACCATGACTATCGGGTCAAAATCTCGCAGGTTTGCTCTGAGCTAGATGTAGACGGTCTACGGGGCGATATTGTCACTAACCGCGCCGCCAAAGCGCTGGCTGCTTATGAAGGTCGCACTGAGGTAACGGTAGACGATATTGGTCGGGTGATTGCCCTGTGTCTGCGGCATCGTTTGCGCAAAGACCCGCTAGAGTCAATTGATTCTGGCAACAAAGTCGAAAAAGTCTTTCGCCAGGTCTTTGGTTTACCGGAACCAGATGCCGAAACGGCAGCTAATGGTCGCCAGCCAGCCGGGGTGCGGTAGTCATCGCCATAGCAATGACGCAACGAATTCTTGGCTTAGACCCAGGGCTGGCAATCCTGGGTTTTGGCGTCTTAGACTGTCAAAATAGGGGGCAACTAGACGAATCTAGCGTTGCCATCCTTGACTTTGGCGTGATTGAAACCCCGGCTAAAACTGCTGTGGGCGATCGCCTTTGCACAATTTATGACGATCTCCATAGTTTGATTCAGCAATGGCAGCCAGACCTCATCTCCATTGAAAAGCTATTCTTTTATCGCATGGGCAATACCATTTTGGTTGCTCAGGCACGGGGGGTAATTATGTTGGTGCTGGCTCAGCAAAAGATTCCTTTTATTGAATTCACCCCCGCCCAGGTGAAGCAAGCGCTTACTGGCTACGGCAATGCCGATAAACAAGCTGTACAAGCCGCCGTTGCCAGAGAATTAAATTTAGCCAGTATCCCGCGCCCTGATGACGCTGCCGATGCCTTAGCACTGGCGCTAGCGGCTTGGTTTCAACGCTAGCTTTAGCATAAATGGCGCTTCTGGCCGATTAGCCAACAACCTTAACACCCTGGCCAAACTCACTTAAACCTATGGGACGCAACGCCAAACTTCGCAAACAACGACGCCAAGAACGACAGGGGGAAGCGGCGGCTACCGCAGCGAACAAGCCGTTGTTTCGCCAACCCCGAAAGAAAACGCAGCTAGAAGTGGCGGCTCTACCGTCGCCAGATTTACCCACTGCCCCACCTAAATCTTTTTTAAGTAAGCTATTTTCGCGATCGCTGTCTCCGTCTGCGCAATCGCTTAGCAGCACGGCTGAGGAAATGGAACGCTTTTTTGCGACTTACCAGCAGTGGTTAGGGGCGATCGCTTGGGAAGGTTATCAAACGCTGGGGCCAGGTTTGCTGCTAGCCGTCAATACTGATTCGCAAACAGTGCAAATCGAGTACGTAGCCAAAAAAGCGCTGAGCCGTCATTTCCCGGCTGAGTCAATCGACTCGGTTCAAGAACTGACAAAACTCTGCGATTTTGAAAGCGAAATCACGCTAGTTTATACCACCCTAGCGGGAGAAACGATGCTGGGTTCGCCGCGATCGCCAGAGCCGTCACCTGCCGAATGCCATCAGCTCTGGCAAGCAGGCCAATTGGTCATGCCTGAACGGCCATAAAAAACTGCTTCTCAACCAACCGGAGAGAAGCAGCTATCCCTATAGCCAAAGGTAAAAGATTGGGGGCAGAGAACAGAAGAAAAGCCTTTAATAGAAGGCTTTTAGCCATTAAAGTGTTTCAACACTTGTGGCGACAGCTCTCTCACACCCCCACAAACAGAAAGCGTTGTTGGTGAAACCTCGGCTCTGTTTGCCTACGAGTTTTGCTTAACAACAGGCGTAATGCCTTGACGCTCTAAGCAAGATTGAAATTCTTCTTCTGCCTGACTAATTTCGTATTCGCTGTAGTTGTCTTTTAAGTCGAAAACTCGCTCTAAATAGTCGTTGCCGAATTCGCCCAAAGCTCGCTGTAAATCGCCTTCGGTGAGTTGTTGAGGCAGACATTTGGCGATCGCCGTTACATCCTTACCATTAGGATCGACAAACCCATCACTGCTAGCCGCTTGAGCAGGCGCTGCTTGAAACCAAACCAGCACGCCTAAAACGGCTGCCATCAACCAACGACTCAAGGGTTGGCAAACTTGCTTAAAAATTTGCATAAGAAATTTTCCGTTAACAACTCCTCCACAGTTACAAATATTCATACTCTTATCCTCTCCCTAAAGGGATGTATTGCCAGCTAATGAGTCTTACCCTGGGGGGGTAGTGGCAGCCAGCCAACGGCTAGATCCGCCAAATCTCTGGTGCTGCATCCCAGAGCCGCTATGATAATATAGTTGACTCTGGCAAAAAGCGTTCAAAGTCGGAATATTACGTCAAATCTATGTCTCTGCTACAAGCCCGTAAACAAGAAATTATCTCTGACTATCAAGTACACGAAACAGATACCGGATCGGCAGACGTTCAGGTGGCTATGCTGACCGAGCGCATCAACAAACTAAGCGCTCACCTCAAGCAAAATAAAAAAGACTATTCCTCGCGGCGAGGTTTGCTGCAAATGATTGGTCGCCGCAAGCGTTTGCTCGGCTATATCCAAAAACGAAACAACGATCACTACCGTGAACTCATTGGCAAACTGGGTATCCGAGGTTAAGTCGGTTAATTAACTGTTGTTTCCCGTTGTCTAAAGCTCATGCCTTCAGAGTCAAAGCGCGATCGTCTACCGTTTGAGCCTAGCAGTAATCGTAAAAAGGCCGAAAAAACGGCTGCAAAACCAGTCAATCAAGGCAGCGAAGCCCCCAAAAATAGTGGCTCTGCTTCTAAAAAGAAGTCTAACCCGGCTCAGCGCAATGCTATCCCAGAGGTGGTGAGCCAGCGGATGCTGCGGCGCATGGCTTTCTTTTCGGGTTTGCCTACCGCTCTAGGGGTGGCTATCTTCTTCGGCAGCTATTTTTTGCTGACTCGGCAAATTATTGAGTTTCCTAAAGTGGTGGTTTTACTGTCTACGCTGGGCTGCTTTGGGCTGGGCGTCGTGGGTCTGAGTTACGGCGTTTTATCAGCTTCTTGGGATGAGGAGCGCGTAGGTACCCGTTTGGGCTGGGGCGAATTTGGCACCAACTTTGGCCGCATGACAGCCGCTTGGCGATCAGGCCGGACTGATTCAAAGGCCAACTAGCGCCGACCCAAAATTGCTAACTGTTTCCTGCATCCGCTTGAATGAGTCCTCAGTTGACCTTAGTTTTGGGTTGGCTGAGGACAAATGTTATTTTAGGGGCGGTTCCCGAAAGTTTTTTCAGCAAAACGCCAAGCTGTGGTTTGGCGGGTACTCACGTTTACACTAGCGGACTTCACCCGAATGATTGTCGTTCTCAAACCTGGTACGCCTAATCTCGAAATTGAACAGCTCACGCAAGAGTTCCAAAGCCAAGGCCTCAATCCTGAAAAAATTGTGGGTAAACACAAGGTCGTTATTGGCTTGGTGGGGGATACTGCCGATTTGGATCCGCTACAGCTGCGAGAACTCAGCCCCTGGATTGAGCAAGTCTTACGCGTTGAAAAGCCTTTTAAGCGGGCAAGTCGCGATTATCGCCACGGTGAAGCTAGCACAGTTACGGTTACAACTCCGGGCGGTTCAGTCGCTATTGGAGAACACCAGTCGCTGGTGGTGGTGGCTGGGCCTTGTTCAGTAGAAAATGAAGCGATGATTATTGAAACGGCTCAGCGGGTCAAAGCTGCAGGGGCTCATTTTCTGCGGGGGGGAGCCTACAAACCGAGGACTTCGCCTTATGCTTTTCAAGGTCATGGCGAAAGTGCTTTAGAGCTTTTAGCAGCTGCTCGACAGGCTTCGGGGCTAGGCATCATTACCGAAGTAATGGATACGGCTGATGTTGAAAAAGTGGCTGCGATCGCCGATGTATTGCAGGTGGGCGCTCGTAACATGCAAAATTTTGCATTGCTCAAAAAGGTCGGCGCTCAAGATAAGCCCGTTTTGCTCAAGCGCGGTATGTCTGCCACCATTGAAGAGTGGCTGATGGCGGCTGAGTATGTTTTGGCGGCAGGCAACCCTAACGTTATTTTGTGCGAACGGGGTATTCGCACCTTCGATCGCCAGTATGCACGCAACACGCTAGATTTATCTGCTATTCCGGTATTGCGGAGTCTGACTCATTTGCCAATTATGATTGATCCCAGTCATGGGACGGGACGGGCTGAGTATGTGCCCGCTATGGCTATGGCTGCGATCGCAGCGGGAACAGATGCCTTAATGATTGAGGTGCATCCTCATCCTGCCAAAGCGCTATCGGATGGCCCCCAGTCTTTATCGCCGCAGCAGTTTGATCAGCTCATGCCTCAGTTAGCCGTTTTGGGCAAAGCGATGAATCGCTGGCCTCAGCCTGCTGCTGCAATGATTTAACCCGTTTTGTGCTTAAGCTGGCAGGTTATTGGTGCGAGTTGAAGAGTTTGCTTACGCATCTGTTTGGGGTGGCTCAGGGGGCTTTGCGCCGCTGTTTTGAGTGCGCAAAATGTTTTGCACCTCTAGTTCCATTTGTTTCAGCAGTTCAATAATGGCTGGCAGCGCTTCCACTTGATTGGTGGCCACAACAAGGTTTTGCCGCGCCCGATCGCGAATTTCACAGATCCGCTGCTGTAGGGTTTGGGCAATGCCTAAGGCATCGCGGCCTAGCTTATCAATTTGTTGCTGTTGATAAAACTTTAAGGCAGCACCGCGTAAAACCTGTAGCGTGGCTTCTTCTCCCTGCGCTCCTGGCATGACGCGAAACCGGAGTAAAACCCGCGTGTTGTTGTAAAGCCGTTCAATTTCTACTTGTTTAGCTTTTTGCAGGGGAATCAGTGAAATGTGCGTCAAAAGCTTGAATTCATTGATCACGCCTTGAAAGCTGTCAATCTGTAAGTTATCTAAAATAGACTGGGGCACCCCATCTTTGCTCCATAGCACTCTGCCGCTATCGGCTAATCTTTCAAAGTAAAGACGGCCAATGCCTTCATCTAGCACTCGGCTAAGTAGTGCCTGCATCATTTCTTTGGGAGCTAGCGATCGCAGCGATTCAATCGATCCAAGCTGATGTTCAGACTCAACTTGCAGATGCAAGGGCGGACGCACCCCAGGACGGGCTGTTGGCTGGGCGGGCACCGTTGGCTCTGGCTGCTTACGAGGCTGGGACGACGGCGTAGATTGAGGTGTAGCGGTTGATGGCTGGCTAGCAGCGGCGGCGGCACTGGCTTCTAACTGTTCAGGGGTATCGACGACCAGCGTTGGCTGTTGATTTTGTTCTCGATAGTCGTCTTGGCGATTGGGGGCGCGTCGCTGTTCCTGCACGGGAGGAGCCGCTGGCTCTTGGACTTGAGAAGCTTGCTCGGCTTTTTGTTTCGCCTTGGCTGAGTGGCTGAGGTATTTTGAAAGGGTGTCTCGGTGCCATTCTGACGAAATTTGCCAGGATACAATTGAACAGTTGATATAAGCTACCAATCGGCGGACGTAGTCTGCGGCTGCGCGATCGGCAGGATTAACCATTCCCAGATTGAGGCAACTTCCTTCAATTGAAAGCGGCAAAACCTGGTAATATAAACAAGCCTCAAACGGCAAAATGCCATCGACTAGAGTGAACATTTGCCTTAAGTCAGCTCGCTGGGCAGCAGGAGATTGCTCAGCGCTAGGCGGTTTACTAGACGAATCAGCGGGATTTTCAGGAGCGGTTGGCATGGCGGCGGGTGGATCAACTGAGCCTGTTACTATTTTCGAGCCTATGCACCTGCATCAGGGAGTTACGGCTGTATATCAGGCAACTCGTAACAGATATCTAAAGATACCCTAGATTTAGAGGTGGCAATCGCTACTCAAACAGCAGCGTTACGCAAGTTCTGCGCAGTTAGATAAAGCTTAGCCCACTCTGAGATCACTTGTTTAGAACGCAAATTGAGTTCTTTGGCGATCGCGTCAATGCTTTTACCCGCTTTGAGGGCTTCTAGCAAATGCTGCTGTTGGGGATCACAGGTGGTCAAAAAATCTTGCCATTGAGCAGGGGTTAAGCCTAAGTTGTGTTCCTTTAAAGAAGTCTTCAGCCAGCTATGAACCAGTTGCGGCTGTTCTTTGAGGGTGAAGACCCGAATGGCGTGGTAGCTAATCTTTTCTCTTAAGCGATAGACCTGCTGAATGGGAATGGCTAGCTGCTTGGCGATCGCTTCCTGACTATAGCCTTGGAGATGCAGCTCTAGCCACTGCACGGCTTGAGCGTCTAAATGTTCTGCCAGGTAGATTAAAAAGCGGTCTTTAACCTGGGTGCGAACCGTTTGCTGCTCGATCCAGTCTTGCTGCTCTTGGTAACTGGCTAACGCCTGAACATCGAGCAGGCTGAGCGAACTTTCGTCATCATTAGTGGCAATTTCCTCCGAAATCAGCCGCACCAGGTCGCTAGTGGGAACCTGCGTCATGCCGCCTTTTTGGGAGCGCCGCAAATAATTGACAAAGCGGTACACCAGCAACGGCTGGTTGCGAATAGGGCGTAGACAGTACTCTTCAATACTGGCTAGCATCAAGGTATTGCGTAGACGATAGCTGGGCGTACAGTGAGAAATCCAGTCTATTTGCCGCCGCAAATGGTTATCGCTTTGCAGCATTTCCTGGATGACTTCTTGCAAAACATCCATGACTGTACGGCGGCGATCGCGGCTCAGGGCAATCCAGGTGCGAATTTTGCTGCGAATTAAAAACAGACTGCCCAGGCGCTTTAGCAACTGTTGATAGGCGCGATCAGGACTAACGCCCCAGTAGCGCTGCTGTAAAATGCGATAGCGATATTCAATTGCCTGACGGGCAACGGCTAGCTCAGCATCGCTGTATTGGTTGAAGCGTTCCTGATTTTCGCCAATCAGCCAGCGCGTCACCGCTGCATAAACTGCCAGATTGTGATCTGGGTAGTCTTTTTGCAGACGTGCTTGCCACTTATGCGTCAGGTCTTCAGCCAATGACATTCGTAAGCAGACTCCCGCTCTCCAATACAACCGCAAGTGGCCAAAAATGCTCAGCCCGGATACCCATACGGGGTTGGCTTTGATCCTACCAGTCGGTCACTGCAGCAAACTACATCATAAGGAATTCAGGGGAAATCTGCTCATTTAACCTGAGCTTACTCGTTTTTGGGCTGTTGCTTTTCCAGCGCCGAGGTCAGCCGTTGCAGCGTTTCAGTGAGTTGACCCAGTTGGGCTAAAGAGCGATCTTGATTTTCTACTAGCGTTTGAATCGCATCTGTGAGCGCAAAAATTTGATAGCCCTGCTGTTGAGTTTGCTGGGCGATCGCATCAACCCGTTCAGACAGGCGATTGATTGTTTCTGTACTGGCTAGCACCGTTTCTCCAATCTTTTGAATCACCTGATCATTCTGACTCAAAACAGTTGGCTCCCACCAAAATTCAGTGGTTATTATAATACCGTCTCTGTTTGATCAAGTCTTGATCGCTTCGACAAATTAGAGGCGGATCTATTCTGACAATTGGAAAGTGGAACTAATTATTGACAGCAGCGTCTAAAAGCCTGAGTTTAGAGGGTTTTAAGGCTGATATGGTATTCCTGATAACCTTTGAGAACTGCTTTTCCCCATTTCGGCAGCAAGTTTCCGAAAAATTGTTTGACTTCATGAGAACTTCATCAAATAGCGGTATTTGTTGATTGCATTGCAAAGATTCTCAGAATCTACCTCTAGGTGCTAGGCCAACTTTAAATAGAGTTTGTAACTTCGTAAGTAATCCCACTTAAGTAAATGTATATGCTGCACTTCCGTGCTACAGCCCATGACCCAATCGTCTAACCTGAAAGCATCGAAGCCAGCTTTTGCAATGGCTGCTTCCAACAACTTGTCAGAAGCCTTAGTGCAGCCAACGACCGCCCTCGCGCTAGAAACGGTAGCGATTCCAGCTAGTGTTTTTGATCGGCGGCCACATCCGTCTGCACTCAGCGCTGTTAAGCGTCTGATTGATATTGCCGGAGCGCTCGTTGGACTGATTGTTTTAGCAATTGCGTTTGTGCCAATTGCGATCGCGATTAAGCTCGATAGCCCAGGCCCTATTTTTTATTCTCAAACCCGCTATGGCTTGCAGGGCAAACCGTTTCAGATCTGGAAGTTTCGTTCGATGGTGGCCGATGCCGACAGGCTCAAAAGTATCGTTCAAAACGAAGCCGCAGGTTTGATTTTCAAAAATGAAGCTGATCCTCGCATTACTCGAGTCGGTCGGTTTTTGCGCAAAACCAGTTTGGATGAATTTCCGCAGTTTTGGAACGTTTTAAGCGGCGATATGAGTATTGTAGGGACTCGCCCCCCCACCAGCGACGAAGTTGCCAACTACTCAGACTATCACTGGCGGCGTTTGGATGTTAAGCCAGGGCTGACCGGGCAGTGGCAGGTGAGTGGCCGTTCTCAAATCAAAGACTTTGAAGAAATTGTCAGCCTCGACTTGCAGTATCAGTCTCGCTGGACGCCTGTTTATGATTTGCAAATTATTATTCGTACGGTGCTGGTGCTGCTGCGGGGTACGGGTGCTTGCTAATGACTGCATAACTAAAGGCAGAAGTTAGCATAAAAAGCTTTTTGGCAGCGGTTTATATCAATTCTCGATTTTGGATTTTCGATTTTGAATTGAACAATCTTTGCGCTGCATCCGTTTCGTCATTCTCCTCTGTACCTTTCTTTTGGAAGAATCGGTATTACTCGGCTTGCGACCCCTGGCAGCTAGGACAGTAGTAATAGCGTCGTCCCCCGGCTGAGTCTTTGATAATTTGGCGATCGCACTGAAAGCAAGGTTTGCCTTGACGCCCAAACACCCAATGGCGGTAATCTTTACGGGCATAGCCTGCGGCTTTAAGCTGGTTAGCTAGGTCGAGGTCGTTGGTAATGCCGTGATAGCGATAAGACTGATAAGGCAGGGCGATCGCGGCGGTGGCAAATTTTTGCAGTTGCTCAGGGGTGCATTCTAGCGGTCGCTGAGTGGGGTGAATGCCTGCTACATACAAAATTTCGCTGCGCAGGTAATTGCCGATGCCCGCTAAAAACTGCTGATCGAGCAGCAATGATTTAAACTGGCGTCGATAAAAGGGCTGGGTTTGTACTCTGGCTAAAACCGCTGCTGGGGTTGCTTCTGGTCGCAGCACATCTAGCCCAATTCGCTGAATAAAGGGGTGAGCTGAAATCTCCTTGTTGTGGAGCACTTCAATGTCAGAAGCGCTATAGAGCAAGGCTGATTTTTTCGCGGTATGTAAGGCCAAGCGTAGCTGCCGATTGGTTTCTGGATAGCTGTGGGCTGGCCGCACAAACCATTTGCCATAAAGCTGATTGTGACTATAAATATTGAGCTGATTGCTAAAGCGAATCAGCATTGCTTTGCCGTAGGTTTCAACGGCTTCAACCTGATATCTGGCTAGATCGGCTTCATACGGTTTGAGCTGAGCAAAGGCAAAAAAGACCGCTTTCATCGGCTGGTGGGCGATCGCTTGGGCAATTTTATCAGCGGCTCTACGAATTTCCGGGCCTTCGGGCATTTCAATGGCAAAGTAACAGCTTTTCTTATTATCAACAGCCGGCCTGTCTGACTGCGATCGCCTTTCCGTACACCTGATAAGCTGAATGAGGGCGTTTGTATGACTCAATTGGATGTATGGCAACCGTTAACGACAACTACTTAAAGCTGAAGGCGGGGTATCTCTTTCCAGAAATTGCGCGGCGGGTCAGTGTTTTTGCTGAGGCAAACCCGACGGCACCTATCATCAAGCTGGGCATTGGAGATGTCACTGAGCCACTGCCCGAAGCCTGCCGGACTGCCATGATTCAGGCGGTTAAAGATATGGGCGATCGCGAGACGTTTAAGGGATATGGCCCAGAACAGGGCTATCTTTGGCTAAGAGAAAAGATTGCCGCCCAAGACTTTCAGGCACGAGGCTGTGATATTGAGGCTGCAGAAGTGTTTGTCTCCGATGGAGCCAAGTGCGATACAGGCAACATTCTTGACATCTTCGGCAAAGACAACAAGATCGCCGTCACCGATCCGGTCTATCCCGTGTATGTCGATACCAACGTGATGGCTGGCCATACCGGAGCGGCCAGCGACAGCGGCGAGTACGAAGGGCTGGTTTATCTGCCCATGACCGCAGATAATCACTTCTCACCAGCGCTACCGACGACAAAGGTTGATTTAATTTATTTGTGTTTTCCCAACAACCCCACTGGCGCAACCGTCACCCGAACCGAGTTAAAGCAATGGGTTGACTACGCCCGTGAGCAAGGGGCAATTATCTTTTTTGATGCTGCCTACGAAGCCTATATTACGGATCCTGAACTGCCGCACTCTATCTATGAAATTGAAGGGGCACGTGACTGTGCTATTGAGTTTCGCTCTTTTTCTAAAAATGCTGGCTTTACCGGAACCCGCTGCGCCTACACGGTTGTCCCCAAAGGTCTGATGGCTAAAGCCAGCGATGGCGCTGAGGTAGAACTGCACAAGCTATGGAATCGGCGGCAGTCTACCAAGTTTAATGGCGTCTCCTACATTGTCCAGCGCGGCGCAGAAGCGGTTTATTCGCCAGCGGGTCAGCAGCAAATTCAGGGGCTGATTGATTTTTACCTTGAAAATGCGCGGATTGTGCGAGAGCAGCTAACCCAAGCAGGCATTGATGTCTATGGCGGCGTCAATGCCCCTTACGTTTGGGTGAAGACGCCTGAGGGGCTATCGAGCTGGGACTTTTTCGATAAGTTGCTCAATACCTGCTACGTGGTGGGAACGCCCGGTTCGGGTTTTGGTGCCGCTGGTGAAGGCTATTTTCGCATTTCGGCTTTCAACAGCCGCGAGAATGTGAACGAAGCGATGCAGCGAATTGTCCAAACTTTTAAGGCGCAATAGCAAAGCTAAAGGCAAAAGGCTGAAGGCCGCGGGCAGCATGAAAGCTTTTCGGCCTTCAGCTTGCGACAATTCTAGGGGCTTAACCCTGGTGGCTACCGTTATAGATTCGACTGAATGGCGCAGTATTTTGCAACCGTGGCTCGTGGGCTAGAAGCCCTGGCTGCTACCGAACTAGAAAATTTGGGTGCTAAACAAGTGACCCCTGGCTTTTGCGGGGTTGAATTTGTCGGCGATCGCCCTTTGCTGTACCGGGTTAACCTCTGGGCTAGGTTGCCCTTTCGCATTTTGTGCCAGCTAGGGGAATTTGCCTGCCAGGATGCTGACGACTTATATCGAGGGGTGCAAAAAATCGACTGGTCGCTTTACCTGACGCCAGACCATACCCTGGCTGTCACAGCTACAGGCAAAACTCAGCAGCTCAACCACAGCCACTTTACAGCGCTACGGGTCAAAGATGCCATTGTTGATCAGCAGCAGTTGACGGTGGGTCAGCGCTCTAGCATTGATACCGAAGCGCCTGACGTGCGGGTCAATGTGCATATCTATCGCGATCGCTGTACCGTGAGTCTGGATAGTTCGGGAGAGAGCCTGCACCGTCGCGGCTATCGCCCAGCGATGGGAGATGCGCCGCTCAAAGAAACTTTAGCGGCGGCTCTGATTCAGCTTTCAGACTGGCAGCCAGATTTGCCTTTTTTTGATCCTTTGTGTGGTTCCGGCACTTTGCCCTTAGAAGCCAGTTTGATTGCTTTGAAGATTGCACCAGGACTTTATCGCGATCGCTTTGGTTTTGAAACTTGGCCTGATTTTGACATTGACCTGCTAGATCAGTTGCTAAAAGAAGCTGATGATTGCCAACTCGAACAGTTACCCGCGCCGATTAGCGGTAGCGATCGCAATCCTGAAGTGATTCAACAGGCGCGTACCAATGCTACTAACTGTGGCGTGGGCGATCAGGTAACGTTTTCGCTCACTGACTTGGAAGCTGTCGAAGCCCCTAGCGATCGCGGCGTCTTGCTGTGCAATCCGCCCTATGGTGAAAGACTGGGTGATGATGCCGATTTGGGCGCATTTTATCGGCTGTTAGGGGATGTTTTGAAGCAGCGGTTTAAGGGCTGGACGGCTTATGTTCTCAGTGGCAACAAGTCACTGGCTAGCTACATTGGTCTGAAGTCGTCACAGCGCTTTGCGGTTTTCAATGGGGCGTTGCCCTGCCAGTTGATGAAGTATGAACTTTACTAAAATTCAAGCCCTAGCTAAAGGTAGAGGGCTGAGAAGGGCAGAAAGCTGAGGGCAGAATGTAGAAGGAAAGCTTTGCTGTCAGCGGCTTTCAGTGATTGAAGGGTTGCTGGGGACTACCGCAATAGATGGCTGCAAAAGCCGCTGATAAGACAGGCTATATGGCCTCTTGGCAATGGGCAGAGGTTTTTAGTGGGGAATTGTTTTCGCAGCTTGTTCAGCCGCCATAGCCGTTGATTTTGGTCAGTTTTGACTTAGCGCTGTTTTGCTGGGGTCGTCAACCCAAGCAAGACACAGATTGGAATAGGTCGTTAAGCTGAGGGAGAAAGCCGCCCTTTGTTGTTCTTACCGCCTCGGTTATGCAATTTTTCTCCAATCGCCCCGCCAAGCCGCCTGAAACTGTGCCTGCCAATAGTGAAGGCTTGGGTACCTTTGGCGGCGTCTATACCCCGTCTATTTTGACCATCTTGGGCGTGATTATGTATCTGCGCTTTGGTTGGGTGGTGGGCAATGTGGGGTTGCTAGGTTCATTGCTCATTGTGACGCTCTCTACTGCCATTACGCTGCTGACGGCTCTTTCTATTTCGGCGATCGCGACTGACCGGGTCGTCCGGGTGGGGGGAGCCTATTACATGATTAGCCGCTCTTTGGGCATTGAAACGGGCGGGGCTGTGGGCATTCCGCTCTATTTTGCTCAAGCTCTATCGGTAGCGCTTTATACCATTGGTTTTGCAGAGAGCGTCATTGGCGCTTTTAGCCAGCTCAATCAGTTTTATGTGGCTCTGATCACTACGGTTGGGGTAGCGGCTCTAGCGCTGGTTTCGGCGAAATTTGCTATTCGGGCGCAGTACTTTATTATGGCGGCGATCGCCCTTTCGCTGATTTCTCTGCTGCTGGGTCAACCGTTAGAACCCACCCGAATTGAAATGTGGGGTACCCCCGGCGGTGAGTCGTTTTGGCAGGTGTTTGCGGTTTTCTTTCCGGCGGTTACGGGCATCATGGCGGGTGTCAACATGTCTGGCGATTTGCGCAATCCCATTCGCGCTATTCCGATGGGGACATTGGCCGCAGTTGGGACGGGCTACGTCATCTATATGGGATTGCCGCTGATTTTAGCAACGCGGGTGGATGCCTCTACGCTGGTGAGCGATCCGCTGATTATGCAGCAAATCTCGCTTTGGGGGCCAGCTATTTTTTTGGGGGTGTGGGGTTCGACTTTATCCAGTGCGTTGGGCAGCATTTTGGGGGCACCTCGGATTTTGCAAGCCCTGGCGCGAGACGGGGTTTTGCCGCAGTGGATGTCATTTTTAGGCAAAGGCAGCGGTGCTGAAGATGAACCGCGCTTGGGCACAGCCGTAACGCTGGTGGTGGTGATTGCGGCGGTGTGTATTGGCGACCTCAACCTGATTGCCCCGGTTTTGACCATGTTTTTCTTAACCACTTACCTGGTTTTAAACGTTTCGGCAGGGATTGAAGGCTTTTTGAATAGCCCTTCGTTTCGACCCTTGTTTCGGGTGCACTGGTCGCTGTCGCTGCTGGGAGCGATTGGCTGTCTGGCGGCTATGCTTTTGATCAACCCCGTCGCTACGCTGGTGGCAGGGCTGATTGTGCTGGGTTTTTACCTCTGGTTAGAGCGGCGCGAATTGAGCGTTACCTGGGGCGATGTTCGCCAGGGCGTTTGGATGATGCTGTTGCGGACTAGCTTGTTTCAGCTCAGCCAGCGGAGCCAGACGGATGCTAAAAACTGGCGTCCGCACTTTTTGGTGTTGTCGGGGGCTTTGCCGCGTCGTTGGGGGTTGGTAGAGCTAGCCAATGCGCTCAATCACAATCGCGGTTTGTTTACGGTGGCCAGTATTTTACCCACGGGTTCGCGCGATTTGCCCCGGCAAGAAAAGCTAGAAGAAACCATTCGCGACAATATGCAAGCGCGCGGTATTCAAGCGCTAGTGCGGCTGCTAACAGCCCCTGATCCGTTTGAAGGGGCGAGGCGTCTGGTGGAAATCTACGGCTTGGGGCCAATGGTGCCGGATACGGTGTTGCTGGGGAACAACGAAGAACTTAGTAGCCGCGATCGCTATTGCTGGCTGATTGACCAACTGCACCAGGCCGAGCGTAACGTCTTGATTTTTCGAGATGCGCCCGCAATGCCTCCCAATCGTCACCGCAAAATTGATGTTTGGTGGGGCGGTCTACATGCCAATGGAGGGTTGATGCTGCTGCTGGCCGATTTACTTCGCGCCAATATTGATTGGCGTGGGGCTACCCTTTGCCTCAAGCTGATGGTTGAAGATGCCGCCGCCGCGGCAACGGCAGCCGCTAACTTAGCTCACTTAATGCAAACGTTGCGCATTGGTGCGGTGCCAGAAGTCTTGGTTATGGATGGCCGCTCGTTTGCTGAGATTGTGCAGGCTTCGTCGCAGCACGCCGATATGGTGTTTTTGGGCATGGCGACACCGGGGCCAGACTTTGGCAATTACTACGCCAAGCTGCAACTGCGCACGCAGAACTTACCGCCGACGGTTTTTGTCTTGGCTTCGCCTAGTTTCTCGTTTGCCGAAGTGCTGATGGAGTAAGCGCCGTTCCTCCCTTAGCCGAGCGATGGCATAATAGTGCGTCTGACTTCTAACTGTGTTTTATGTCATCTCCTCGTTCGTTCACCTCAGATTTAACCGCCAACGGACAAGATTCGCTCACAGATTTGAGCTTTCAGCTACCCGATCCGGCAGATGAACACATTTCAGAACCGGAGTTTTTACAGCAAATTGAGCAAGCCTGGCAGGTTTGCGATCGCTTTGATTTGCAAACCGATATCTGGCGGGGTCGAATTTTGAGGACGGTGCGCGATCGCGAAAAACGCGGCGGCGAAGGACGCGGCACTGGATTTTTGAACTGGCTAAAAGACCGGGAAATCAGCAAAAGCCAAGCCTACAGCCTGATTGAGCTAGCCGATAGTGCCGATACGCTGCTAGCGGAGGGGCTGCTCGAACCCGAAAGCGTCAATCAGTTTAGCAAGCGGGCTTTTGTCGAAACGGCGCAGGCCGCCCCGGAAGTGCAGCAGTTAGTCAGTGAAGCGGCGCGGCGCGGTGATGCCATTACCCGGCGAGAAGTCCGACAGCTTTCTGACGAATGGACGGCCATGACCTCAGACCTGTTGCCCCCGGAAATTAAAGAAAAAGCGGCTAATGACACAATTCCGACGCGCTATCTGGCTCCTCTGGTGCGCGAAATGGAAAAACTGCCCGAATCGCATCAAGATACGCTACGGACTGAAGTGGCGCTCAATCCTGACGTCGATACGCTCAAGCAGGTCACCGCCGAAGCCCGCTATTTGTCTAAATATCTGGCGGCAGCAGTGCAGGTGCAGGCGCTCAATCGCGATGACCTCAACCTGGAGCAGGCGTTAGAAGAAGCGTTGCGGGTCGGTTGTCTGAATGCGACGGCTGATTTGGTAAACCAGGCGGCTCAGCTAGAGCAGGCAGTGGCTAAGCTTTATACGGCGTGGCAGCGTCTGAAAAAGCTAGCCGATCGAGTCTATGTAGATAGCGGTGCCAGTACGCCCCATCTGCGATCGCTGCTAGATTGTCTCGGCCCGCTGAGCAGCGAAATTATTGAAATTCAGCTGGGAGAAGCTGAGAGTTCGTTCTCGCGCACAATTCGGCTGCGGCTGCTCTCGACCGATGCTGAAGCCTGAGGGTGGGCAACGTCGGCTTAGCCAGCAAGGGCTGACGCTGTAGGCTAAGTTAGCCAAATAAGTTCATTTGCTGATTGTTATGGCAGGGCGGTGGCGACTGGGGGCCGCTGCGGCGGTTTGAGGCTAGCTTGTCAGCCCAGCGGGTTGTCTCTGGCAGGCGATATTTAGGCGTACATTGCAACACATAGGCGATCGCGGTTTCTAAGCTAATACGATGACCGCTAGAAATATAGAGCGGCTGCGTATTCGTGCGGCTGCGTAAGACAGCACCAATGGTTTCGTTTCTGTCATGCAACGGAACCCAACTGCCTTTTTCAGGCGGTAGTTCAGCGTGTGTGCCTGTAAGCCGTGACTTAGCCACGCCAATGCTGGGTAAATCAACCAGCAACCCCAAATGAGCCGCAATACCGAGCCGCCGGGGATGGGCAATGCCTTGGCCGTCACACAGCAGCAAATCGGGCTGGGTTTGCAGTTGGCTTAGGGCTACCAGAATGGCGGGAACTTCTCGAAACGACAATAGCCCCGGAATATAGGGAAAGGTGGTCGGCTGATAGGCGATTTGAGATTCTACCAGTTGCAACGCGGGAAAGCTCAGCACCGCTACGGCAGCGCGGGTAACGGTTCCCGCTTCGGTAAAGCCAACATCCACCCCAGCGACCGTATGAACCGAGCCTAGGCGATCGCTGGTTTCAATTTGCGATCGCAGCTTTTGTTGCAGCGCGATCGCCGCTTGCGGCGTGGTCGGCCAATCGGGGGGGAGACTTAGCTTCATAATTAAGAAAGGGACAGACGAACTAGCTGCGATTAAAGAGAGCAGACTAGCCCCGTCATCACCGGCTTAGACGCTTGAGGACTGTTTTTATTGTGGCGCTACAGCTTGAGAAAAACAAAGTCCGGTTGAGGTCAGCGGAAGCAGGTGTTTAAGCTAGGAAATAGAGATGCTTGATTGTTGGTAAAGTCGAAGGCGATTTGTGAACAAAACTATTCAACTGCGTACCCGGCTGTTAACCGTGGCGCTGGTCGTATTTTTAGCCCTGCTGCTGCTATCGCGGACGCTGGTTCATTTTTT
This sequence comes from Almyronema sp., assembly GCF_052168255.1. NCBI lineage: Bacteria > Bacillati > Cyanobacteriota > Cyanophyceae > Nodosilineales > Nodosilineaceae > Almyronema > Almyronema sp. The sequence goes on from NZ_JBQLZL010000072.1 coordinate 22,569, forward strand.
GACGGAGTCTTGGTGGTTTGCTGCTACTGGGTTTGCCGATGTTTTTTGGACGCGGATTACCTGGCAGGTCGGCATTTGGCTCGTCACCTTTTTGGTTTACGGGCTGTTGCTCAGCATGAATTACTGGCTGGCTATGCGGCTGACGCGCGATCGCCCGTTTTATACCTATCCCAACCTCAACCTCCAGCCCTACGCCCAGGTTCTACCGCGCTATGTGGCTTACGGCGTGATTGTGCTGTTGACCCTCTCAGCCGCCAGCAGCAGCGTCTCTGCCTGGGAAACGATTCTGAAGCACCTGAATCCTACCGATTTTGATCAGAGCGACCCAATTTTTGGTCAAGATATTGGCTTCTATTTTTTCCATTTGCCCTTTTATGAGGTGTTGCAGCGGGGGCTATTGGGGCTGGTGGTGTGGTGTATGGTGCTTTCTATCGCCGTCTATGCGGCTAAAGGCGAAATTCGCCCAGAGCGCGGCTGGAAATATTTTTTAACTGGCGAAGCCAAAACCCATCTGTGCATTTTGCTGGCGATCGCGGCGTTGACAATTGCCTTTGGCTTTTGGCTCAAGCGCTATGAACTGCTGTACTCTGCTGGCGGCGTTGTCTTTGGCGCTGGTTACACCGATGTTCATGCCCGCCTCCATGCCTATTGGCTTATGGGGTTTGTCACAGTGGCGATCGCCATTTTGTTTTTAGTTTCGCTGGGGCGTAGCGGCTTTTCGCTGCCGACGGTGGGTATTGCCTTTTATCTAGGGGTGTTGCTGCTGGTGAATGGGGTTTATCCCTGGTTTCAGCAAAAATTTGTGGTTGAACCCAACGAATTGGAAAAAGAGCGACCCTATATCGAAAACAATATTCAGTTTACGCGGGCAGCCTACGACCTCGACCAGGTACAAACTGAAGATTTTCCGGCTGAAGCCAGTCTCGATCGCACCGATTTAGCCAACAATCAATCGACCCTCGACAACATTCGCCTGTGGGACTATCGCCCTCTGCTGAGTACCTATAAACAGCTTCAAGAAATTCGCCTTTACTATTTGTTCAACGATGTTGATATTGACCGCTATACCCTAGATGGCGACTACCGCCAGGTGATGCTAGCCGCCCGCGAACTGACATTTGAAGAAGTGCCTGCCCAGGCTCAAACCTGGGTCAATCAGCGGCTGAAATATACGCATGGCTACGGGCTGGTGATGAGTCCGGTCAACCAGGTAACGCCTAACGGCTTACCGGAGCTGTTTATTCGAGATATTCCACCAGAGTCCACCGTTGATTTAACAGTAGACCAATCCAGCATTTACTACGGCGAAGAAACAGACACCTACATTTTTACTGGCACCAGTACCTCAGAGTTTGACTATCCGCTAGGGGATGAAAACGCCTTCACTCAGTATCAAGGGTTGGGGGGGGTGCCGATGGGGTCTTGGGGCCGACGGCTGGCCTATGCCTTTGACTTTAGCAGTTTCAAAATTCTCATTTCTAACTACTTTACGGCTGACTCGCGGGTTCACTATTACCGTCAAATTCTCAGCCGCGTGCGTCACATTGCCCCCTTTTTACAGTTCGACAGCGATCCTTACATTTCTGTGATTGATGGTCGGCTGCACTGGATTATCGACGCTTATACCATTAGCGATCGCTATCCCTATTCTGACCCACTAGCCCGCAACCTAGCGGGCAACGCGGTGATGTCTGACAACCTCAGACAAATTGCACAGCAAAACACTAACTACATGCGCGACGCCGTAAAGGTGGTGATTGACGCCTATGACGGAACGCTGCAATTTTTTGTCGTCGATGAGCAAGATCCGGTGCTGGCGACGTACCGCAAAATTTTTCCCAACTTGTTTATTAGTCGCGATCGCGTTCCGGCAACCGTCAAAGCTCATTTTCGCTACCCGCTTGATTACTTCCAGGCTCAGGCTCAAATGTACCAGGCCTATCACATGGCTAATTCGGAAGTTTTCTATAACCGGGAAGATCTCTGGCGATTTCCGCTACAGGTGTACGAAGACACCCAGGTACAGATGCAGCCTTACTACATCATCTTGCGGTTACCGGAGTCAGAACAGGAAGAATTTGTTTTGATTATTCCGTTTACGCCAGTAAATAAAGACAACATGGTGGCCTGGATGGCGGCGCGATCGGACGGTGACGAGTACGGTCGGCTGCTGCTTTACGAGTTTCCCAAACAGGAATTAATCTATGGCCCTAGCCAGGTTGATGCCCGCATTGACCAAAATCCTGAAATTTCTCAACAGTTGACGCTCTGGAGCCAGGAGGGTTCGCGAGTGATTCGGGGTGACTTGCTGGTCATCCCCATTCAACAATCGCTGCTGTATGTTGAACCTGTTTATTTGCGGGCTGAACAGGGGGAATTGCCAGAGCTAAAGCGGGTCATTATTGCCTATGGGGATCAAACGGTGATGGCCAATAATCTGGCTGAGGCGCTGACGGCGGTGTTTGGAACGGCGACACCAGAAGCGATCGCGGCTGCACCCGCTGCAGATTCTGCGGTTACGCCCCGTCTAGATCCGCAGTTGATTCAAGCGGCGCTAGAAGCCTATCAACAAGGGCAAAGTGCTTTGCAGCAAGGCAACTGGCAACGCTACGGCGAAACTCAGCAAACGCTAGAGAATTTGCTCCAGCAGCTAAACCAGCAGGCCAGCGAACCCGCGGTGTCTGAAGGCAGCGTTCCCTAAGCCAAATTAACAATCTGATCCCGGTGGAGACGCCGCTTTGGGCGCAGCGGTATCAATGACAATTTTGGCTTTAACGGAGTTGGCTAAAAAACAGCGGTGATGGGCGGCTTCATGCATTTGGGCAATTTGCTGGGCGCTGGGTTGCGCCTCGCCTGCAAACGTGATTTGAGGTCGCAGGCGCACCTGGGTAATGGCGAGATGGCCCGCTGCATCTTTGGCCAGTTTGCCGCTAGCGCGATCGCAGTAGGTATCGACGACAAATTGGTGCTGGGCGGCGATCGCCAAAAACCAAAGCATGTGACAGCTAGCTAGCGAAGCGACAAAGGCTTCTTCTGGGTCAACACAGGCAGCATTGGTATAAGCTGCTGGCACTACCTGCGGCGATGCCGAGGCCGCCACCGTCAGCCCGCCGTCAAACTGCCAGGTATGCTCGCGGCTGTAGCAATTGTCGATAAACTGGGCTTGTTGGCGCTGCCACTGCACCGTGGCTAGATGTTCAGACATGGTTAATCAATCTTTTTAATTAAAAAGTAAAGAAAGGCTGGGCTTGATGTATAAACAAAGCAGGCAAACGGCAGCCTAAAAAGTTTTTTTGTAAAAGGCTGAAAGCCATTGAACTGTCTTGACCTTAGGGGCTACAGCGATCGCTATATTTGCTTACTTCAACCGCAGCAAAATGACAAAAAAGGTAAACGCGCCAATCAGCAGCAGCGCCGCTGAAACTAACAAACTCAGCGATCGCCGGGGTAAGTAAACATAATCGTTGCGCTGAATCAGTTTGAGTTCTCGCTGATGATCGAGCATAGCGGCCAGCATGGCAAACGTCCCTAGCGATACAAAGCAAAGCCCCACCAAACGCGACAGCCGTAAAGAAGCCCCAGCGATCGCAGGATCTACTGTGGTAACGAGCTGATCAATGCCAAAACCAAACGTAATTAAGGCTAAACAAGTCCGCATCCAGGCCATTAGGGTTCGTTCAGCCGCTGCCCGGTTGCGTGCTTTGGCCAGTTCGTTGTTGAGGTTGTGGCGTGAGGGCGGCTCGTACTTGGGGGGAAGCTGGGGCGATTTGCGGTTCATAAAACCTCCGGCAAGGGTTCACGGCAGGCACACTACGGTTGAAAAGCAGGCAGCTCAAGCTGATTGGCAATGGGCAAAAGCTGGTCAGGCCGATCAATTAAAAAATCCGGACGTTTGGCTAAAAGTGCTTGATAAGAGTTAAAACCCCAAGTCACCGCGATCGCCGCAACCCCCACGGCATGAGCTGCCTCTACATCGCGCGTTTCATCGCCAATATACAGCGTGTTTGAGAGCAACAGATCGTATTGACGCACGATCCGCTGCAGCGCTCGTTGCTTACCAAACAAGCGGGTGCCTGTATGCACAAAACTAAACAACGTATCAATTTGATGATTTTGTAAAAACCGCTCAACATTGCCAGCAGTGTTAGAGGTCAAAATGCCGAGCTGATGGTCAGAGGCAAGCTGAGTTAGCACCGACAACATACCCGGAATTAAATCAATAGATCCAATTTCGCGATTTAGCTCAACGCTAAGCCGTCGCACAATAAACGGCAACTGCCACGGCGCTACTGAAACCTTTTGCAAAATCTGCTGCATATTCAAATCTTGCAGCACGGCTAGCTGCTCTGGCGTCGTTGGACGATAGCCATAGCGAGGAGCCAGTTGATTAGTAATGCGAAAAACGGTTTCTAAGGTGTCGGCAATTGTGCCATCAAAGTCAAAAATTAAGGTGCTCACGCAAGGGCTGTCAAAGAAGGCTACTCAACACATTAACAAGCTGCTGCCTCTGAGCTAAAAGGCTATCTCTAAAAGCCGCCTATCTCTTTAAAACCAGCAGCTATGGTTAATTAAAGTTAACCCAAACTTCAAACTGACCAACAGGGGCAGTGTAGGTTGATTGGGTAAAATCTAAAACCTGAAAGCGTTTAGCCCCACTCAGCTCAGCTTGGCTGGCAAAAAAGTTTTCAATTAATGCTTTTAGTTGAAAAGCCGTTTCTCGATCGGCGGGGTTGAAGTAGCGAATACTGTCTTGGTAGCTGTTGTCACCCTGAATAAATTCGATCTCAGGTACGCTAACGGTAGCTGGCGTTTCAGATACGTTATCGGTTTGAATTGCGGCTTGTAAGCTAGCGGCTAGATCGCGGTTCGGTTCGGTTTGATAAATGACTTGTAAATAGACAACGCTTGGTTGGGTTCTGGCCAACAACTGAGCGCTTTGCGTCGGCACCGGGGTTTCAGCCGCAGGCGTTGGCGAATTTTGGACGACAGCCACGTCTTCAGCCGCCGCCTGGGTTCTGGAGTCTTGACGCAGTTGATTTGCCCGCTGCCCGTGTCGTCTTTCTAAAATTTTGAAGGAAAGGCTTTTGAGCTTTTGTTCTTCCGGTACCTCTGAACCCAAGGAGTTGAGATAAATCTGCTCAGCAATTTCTGCCACTAAAATGCAGCGTTCGTTGGTATCTACCGTGTCGTCTTTACCACAGCCTACTGAGCGATCGAGGGCTACAAGGGCTACATCTTGGCGTAGCTTGGTGTCAGGCTGGTTGCTAGCGAGGTCTTGAATTAAGCTTTGGGTAAAGCGTCCCGTCTCTAGGGAGGTGGTAATGCGATCGGTAATGATGAAAGGAATAATGCCGAGCAGCAGCGTCGGTAAAAATCCGCCAACAATACCGACAATATCCCAAATGTCTTTGGCCGCTGACTGATCGGTGTTGGCTTTAGCCGCGCGATCGCTAGTTTCAGTTGGCGGTTGAGGTGAGTGATTCGATACGGAAGTTTGAGCAGGGGGTTGAGTCATAAAGGAGCGCCTCCTGTCACAGGTCAGGTAGCCAAAGAGTGAGTTGAATTTTGGCTGCAAGCCTACATTTTATAGCGACCGATCGATTGTATCGCTAAAGAATTGTATGTTTGCTGAGATACAAAGTCTTGAACACAATGATTCAAGAGTTGCCGACTTAAAAGCAATTTTCAATGCTCTACCACGGGTCGTTTATGCAAGGTTAATATTTGAGATGAATGCGTCAGCTTGTACTTGAAATTTTAGCCAAAATAGCTGACCTTAGAAGGCTGGAAGCGCCGCCAATTTTGGTCTTTTTTATCGCCCTGATAATTATCAGCGGTATTCAGGTAGTTTTTAGAAAAAAGCAATTCTTTCTTTGCCTAAAGTTTATTTTTTGAGCTTAGTTTTGATCTGGGCATATTGGGGCTTGAGTACGTTTTACTTGTTTACTCCCACTTATTTGGACCATGCTGAAGCGACCGTAGCAGCTACTACCGGGTTGTTTATTCAGAGAGAGCCTGTTTTTCCGAGTCTTGATAGCGCCCACAGATATATCAATAATTATGGGCCAGTACTTTATCAACGGCTGGATTTTGCGCTTACTTGGCTCTAGTTTAGTAACGTCTAAATTAGTGAGTTATGGGTCTTGTTGGCTGAGTTTGGAGATCTTAGAACCAGTTATGGCGAAAAAGGAACTATTTTTTCAGATAAGTTCAGAACCGAATTCAAAGCAAACTATTCACGCTTAGAGTCGCGCCGTTATTACGAAGTTTGGGGATGTCTTGATTAAACAATGCTGCCCTGGTTTTTAGAGAGTGTTTGAAAAACCAATGGTTGTGGTCTTATACCAATTCTTCAAAAGAAAGGTACAGATGAGACTGACGAAACGTATGCAGAGCCAAGACTGTTCAATTCAAAATCGAAAATCCAAAATCGAGAATTGATAGTAGGCACTCATCGACCTCCCTAACTACCCTTGAAAAGGGGGGAATCGGCTCAGAAATCTCTCTGAAAAAGCGAGATTTGGGGGGATTTAAACCGTTTTGCTACGCAGCAGATAACTTTTCAAATATCCTCTTAAGGCGCAAAGGCAAAATGCTTGGGCTGGTAAGACTGAATCGCTTTCATATACTGCACTCGCTCGAAGGCACTTTCATCCAGACAGTTGATCTGGCTTAGGCTGCCCTGCAATTGCTGAACCGATTCGTACTCATGTTCTTCCAGCCAGTGCAGCATCTCTTGTTCAATCACGCGAATATGTTCAATCCCATGACGTAGCAAAACTGAGCAAAGCTGAGTGACTTTAGCGCCCGTCATCAGCATTTTGATGCAGTCTTGACCCCGTTGAATGCCCCCTGTAGCTGCCAGGTCGGCTGCAATGCGGCCATACAAAATGGCAATCCAGCGCATGGGCAACCGCATGGCTTGAGGGGTACTCAATAGCAAGTTAGGGCGCACTTCTAAGGCTTCTAGGTCGATATCGGGTTGATAGAAGCGGTTGAACAAGACTAAAGCGTCTGCGCCCGATTGATCAAAACGCTTGGCCATATTGGCCATATTGCTGAAAAAAGGGCTGAGCTTTAAGGCGATCGGCAGGGATACTTCAGCTCTCACGGCTTGCAAAATGGTTAGGTCGTTGGCCTCTACCTCAGCGCCCGTAATTTCCATATCTGTGGGCAGGTTGTAGAGGTTGAGTTCTAGGGCGTCGGCTCCGGCTGCTTGAATAAGTTTGGCAAAGTGTGTCCACCCGCCTAGGGTGGCTCCGTTGAGGCTAGCAATAATGGGAATTGCTACCGCCTCTTTAGCCTGACGAATGTGTTCTAGGTATAGCTCTGGCCCGACATGAAAGGTATCTGGCTCTGGAAAGTAGCTTAGCGCTTCAGCAAAGCTCTCACTGCCATAGGTAAGGTGATGGTGTAGCTCATACTGTTCTTGCGTGAGCTGTTCTTCAAAAATGCTGTGGAGCACAATGGCCGCTGCGCCTGCGTCTTCCATCCGCTTAATGTTGTCAATCTCTTCTGTTAACAGTCCGCAAGCAGAGGGGACTAAAGGCGATCGCAAGTCTAAGCCCAAATAACGAGTCGCTAAGTTCATAATTTTTACGCTGTCATCCAATCATCTAAGCAAGTTTGGGGGAGGGAGCTTTTGAAGCCGCTCCTGTCGGCGTCAGGTTGGTTTAAGGGCTGATTTTGCCCTTTTTTGTTTGAGTGTGCCGATAGCTAAAGCCTGCTGCCTGACGATCTCTTTCTCGGCGCACCTAATAGCAGGCTACGCGTGTCTATGGCTGTGGCGGCTGCACCTGCCGCGCCGCTAGATACTCATACATTTGCCAGCGGGTGCTGACATCCTGCTGAGCTTCGGTGAGCAATTGCTTAGCGGCGGCGGGTCGGGTTTTGGTCAATAGCTTGAAGCGATTTTCTTGATACATCGAGTCGCGTATAGGATGTTTAGGCGATCGCATGTCTAGCTGCAACGGATTCTCGCCAGCTTGAGCCAGTTCTGGGTTATAGCGGTAGAGCAGCCAGCGGCCACTGTCAACCAGCGCTTTTTGATGCGTCATGGCCGTTTGCATATTAATGCCGTGAGCAATGCAGTGGCTATAGGCAATAATCAGTGAAGGCCCATTGTAGGCTTCAGCTTCAAGGAAGGCACGCAGGGTATGTTCATCTTTTGCGCCCATTGCCACGCTAGCGATGTAAATATTGCCGTAGGTCATTGCCATCAGACCTAGATCTTTTTTGGGGGCAGGTTTGCCGCCAGCGGCAAATTTAGCAACTGCGCCGCGCGGGGTCGCTTTAGAAGATTGGCCGCCCGTGTTGGAGTAAACCTCAGTGTCCATGACCAGCACGTTGACGTTGCGGCCACTGGCTAGCACATGGTCTAAACCGCCGTAGCCAATGTCATAGGCCCAGCCGTCTCCGCCAATGATCCAGACGGATTTTTTCACCAGGTAGTCGGCCAGAGATTTGAGGTGGTGCAAAGCCGATGACGCCCCAGCGTCTGCCAGCAGGGTTTCTAGGCGGCGCTTTAACTCGGCTACCCGTTCTCGCTGCTGCCAAATGTCGGCCTCTGTTTTTTGCTCAGTGTTGAGCAACTCGTTGACCAACGTTTCCCCAATCGCCTGCCTGAACTGACACAACAACTCAGTGGCAATTTGAGTCTGCTGGTCGATGGAGACGCGAAAGCCCAGGCCAAACTCGGCATTATCCTCAAACAGAGAATTTGACCAGGCAGGGCCGCGTCCAGCCGCGTCTTGACTCCAGGGGGTTGTGGGCAGGTTGCCGCCGTAGATGGAGGAGCAGCCAGTCGCATTAGCCACCACCAGGCGATCGCCAAAGAGCTGTGTTACCAGCTTTAAGTATGGGGTTTCGCCGCAGCCGGCACAGGCTCCCGAAAATTCAAACAGCGGTTGCTGGAGTTGCTGCTGCCGAATTTGATTGAGCTTGAGCTGGGTGCGATCGGGTAGCGGCAAAGTTTGGAAAAATTCCCAATTGAGCCGCTCTGGTTCGCGCAGCGGAATTTGGGGTTCCATGTTGATGGCTTTGCGGGCGGGTTGGGCTTTGTTTTTGGCAGGGCAAATGTCCACACAAATGCCGCAACCTGTACAGTCTTCAGGCGCAACTTGGAGGGTAAATTTTTCGCCAGCAAAGTCTTTGTCACGGGGGGCGGTGGCTTTGAAGCTGGCAGGTGCCTGATCGAGATAGCCAGGGTCATAGATTTTGGCTCGAATTACCGCATGGGGGCAGACCATGACACACTTGCCGCACTGAACACACACCTGCGGATCCCAAACCGGAATAAACTGGGCGACGTTACGTTTTTCCCACTGAGCCGTACCGCTGGGGTAAGTGCCATCGCAGGGGAAAGCGCTAACGGGTAAGTCGTCTCCAGCCTGTACCAGCATTTTGGCTTCAACCTGGCGAACAAAGTCAGGGGCTTGAGGTGAGACAGGTGACAGGCGATGCCAAGGGCTATTGACCTCGCCGACTTTAACTTCGTAAAGATGCTCCAGGGTATTGTCTACCGCTTGCAGATTCATCTGCACAATTTGCTGTCCCTTTTTGCCGTAGGTTTTGCTGATGGCCTGCTTAATCTGTGCGATCGCAGTGTCTCGTGGCAGCACCCCCGCCAAGGCAAAAAAGCAGGTTTGCATCACTGTGTTAATTCGCCCCCCCATGCCGCTTTCGCGGGCTACCCGGCTGGCGTCGATCACATAAAATTTCAGCCCTTGGCGAACAATCGTTTCTTGAATTTCAATTGGCAAATGCTGCCAAACCTCGTCGGGGCCGTAGGGGCTGTTAAGCAAAAAAGTAGCGCCAGCAGCGGCGGCTTTCAGCACATCTAGCTTTTCTAGAAAAGTCCATTGGTGACAGCCGACAAAGTTTGCCTGGTTAATCAGATAGGTGGCTCGAATTGGCGTAGGGCCAAACCGCAGGTGAGATACGGTGACCGCCCCAGATTTTTTAGAGTCATAAACAAAGTAGCCCTGGGCATAGTTGTCGGTTTCTTCGCCAATAATTTTGATTGAGTTTTTGTTAGCGCCGACGGTGCCATCAGAACCCAAACCGTAAAACAAGGCGCGAATGACCGTATTTGGCTCAATCGAAAAGTCGGCTGCGTAGGGGATAGAGGTGTAGCTAACGTCGTCTTCAATGCCCACGGTGAAGTGATTTTTGGGTTTAACTTCAGCTAGCTGATCAAAAACGCCTTTGATCATGGCTGGGTTAAATTCTTTAGACGACAGGCCGTAACGTCCGCCCACAATTTTGGGTAAGGGCGATTCCTGCGCCTCGGCCCACGCTTCATACAAACCATTGACGACATCTAAGTAGAGGGGTTCTCCGGCAGCCCCCGGTTCTTTGGTGCGATCGAGAACGGCGATCGCTTTGACTGTGGGGGGCAAAGCCGCCACCAAGCGCTGCATATCAAAGGGGCGATACAGCCGCACTTTGACGACCCCCACTTTTTCGGCCTGGGCACTCAGCGCGTCAACGGTTTCCTGTACTGCTTCACTGCCAGACCCCATCAAAACAATCACTCGCTCAGCATCGGCGGCACCGTGATAGTCAAACAGGTGGTACTGGCGACCTGTAAGGGCGGCAAAGCGATCCATCGCCGCCTGCACTTGATCAGGACAGGTGGCATAAAAGGGATTGACCGTCTCGCGAGCCTGAAAGTAGGCATCGGGGTTTTGAGCGGTGCCACGAATGACAGGGCGATCGGGCGTTAAGGCGCGATCGCGGTGAGCCAGTATCCAGGTATCATCGATCATTGCTTGCAGAACGGTGTCGTCAAGCAGCTCAATTTTTTGGATTTCGTGGGAAGTGCGAAAGCCGTCAAAAAAATGCAAAAACGGCACCCGTGTCTGTAACGTAGCCGCTTGGGCAATCAAAGCAAAGTCGTGTGCCTCTTGCACCGAGGCCGAGCAGAGCAGCGCAAACCCGGTGGCTCGCGCTGCCATCACGTCGCTGTGATCTCCAAAAATAGAAAGTGCTTGAGCCGCTAGCGATCGCGCTGCTACATGAATGACACAAGCCGTCAGTTCCCCAGCAATTTTGTAAAAGTTGGGGAGCATCAACAGCAAGCCTTGAGAGGCGGTAAAGGTAGTGGTGAGCGAACCCGTCTGCAAAGCCCCGTGAACCGCTCCGGCTGCACCCCCTTCAGCCTGCATTTCGACGACAGCAGGAACCGTACCCCAAAGATTGGGTCGGCCTTCTGACATCCAGGCATCGGCCCACTCCCCCATTGGAGAAGCGGGGGTAATGGGATAAATAGCAATAACTTCGTTGAGCTTGTAGGCAATGCGAGCGACTGCTTCATTGCCATCTAAGGTTGCAAAAGTTTTCTGAGGCATGATGGTTAGCCCGTCAACTGCTGGAGAGAGTCGTTAGCTGGGGTTAAATATTGGGCTGAAATTTGACGAATACTTTAACAACAAAAACCTTGTTTTTCTGGCTAGAAAAGATTGATTTTGAGGGTCGTTGGAAGGTTTAATGCAATATTTTCTTTAGCCAGCCAATATTCCCTTGACTGGTTTTATTATAGTTCTCTAGCTATGTTCAAGATGTTTATTTTTTTAACTAAATCGAATGAATTCAATAGCTAAAAAAGCCTGAAGTTTTGCCCTAGAAATAGGCGCTGATTTTCGCTGTAACCGACACTACAACCCGTCAAAAAAAACGTATCCAATATAGCCATACAACCTCAGACCGCTCAGCAAATCTGGCGTTATTGCGACAGACAGGCCAAGGGCCGCAGTAGAAAAGAAAGCTTTTTTGTCAGTAGCTTTCGGCAATTACAGTGTCTTAGCCTTGGGGCTACCGCTATACAGCCTTTAGGTCGCCATTTTTTGCAAATACGCTAGGGTTTCTTCAGCTTCGGCTTCATCTAGCAGGCTAATGGCAAAGCCAACATGGACAATCACATAATTGCCCACTTCGGCTTCTGGCACGTAAGCTAGGCTAACTTCTTTGACAACGCCGCCAAAACTGACTTTGCCACTTCGCATTAAATCGTGACCGCTAATACTTAAAATTTTGCCGGGAACTGCTAAGCACATGGACTTTGACTTTGAATCAAGGGACTTGAGATCTGGCTTTTGGGCTTGAGTAGCTGACTGTTAGCTGCAATCAGTTGGCCAAACGCAATGCTGCCATCATTGGGCGGAATTTGCTGCGGCCAGTAGGGTTGAAATCCCTGCTGTTGCAGTTGTTTTACGGTGCCTTCTAGCAGCCGTTGATTTTGAAAACAGCCGCCTGAGAGAACCACTTTTTCGATTTGCAGTTGTGCTGCGATCGCGCCAATGAGGGCAATTAAACTGTTGTGAAACTTGGCTGAGAGGTGATCCATAGCCACTCCTTGATCTAGATCTTGCAAAATAGCGATCACCAGCGATCGCCAGTCGATGACGCGGGATGGTTCAAGGGGATAGGTGGCTGTGGTGGCTTGAGACGATTGGGCAAATTCAAGCTGCATAGCGGCTTGCCCTTCAAAGCTAACGGTAGTGGCTAACCCCGCGATCGCAGCAATGCCGTCAAACAAGCGCCCCATGCTAGAGGTTAAGGGCACATTGATGCCTTGCTTAAGGCTATGGGCGAGGAGACTGCTTTCAGCGGTGCTAAATGCTGGCAACCAGCGCTGATAGGCGGGGTGGCTAAAGAGGGCTTCTCCCCAGAGGCCATAAAGCAGCCCCAACGCTGAGCGGCGCGGGTCTTTAATGGCGCGATCGCCTCCCGGTAGACCAAAAGGCCGCAAATGCGCCACCCGTTCAATGCTTAACGGCCAACCCGACACTCGAAAAAATTCGCTACCCCAAAGGGTGCCATCTAGGCCGTAACCTGTTCCGTCCCAGGCAATGCCCAACACGGTTTCGCCCAAAAGCTGATGCTCAGCCATACAAGCCAGTACATGAGCCTGATGGTGCTGAACGGCAACCACGGGCAGCCCAGTTGCCTCGGCGTATTGGGTTGAGAGGTAGTCGGGATGGCGATCGCAGGCGATCACTGCGGGCTGCCAGTCGTAAAGCTCAGCCAAACGGCTAATGGTTTGCTCAAAGGTGGTCAGGGTGGCTGGTGTTTCTAGATCGCCAATGTGCTGACTGAGCAGGGTTTGGCTGGGCAGGGCGATGGCGATGGTATTTTTCAAATGGGCACCGACGGCCAGGAGAGGGGGGGCGCAAGCGAGAGAATCAGTCGGGCTGCTTTGCTCCTGTGGGTTGTCGGCAATGGCTAAGCCATACCCGCGGGCGCGTCGCAGCACCATCACTTTGGCGGCCATGACGCGCACAATCGAGTCGTCAATGGGGCGGGCAATGGGGCGGTTGTGAACTAAAAACAGGTCAGCAATGCCGCTCAACTGCTGCAAAGCCTGAAATTCGTCAGTGCAGAGAGGTTCGCTAGCGCGGTTGCCGCTGGTAGCTACCAGGGGAGATCCCAGTTCGGCTAGCAGCAAATGGTGTAGCGGCGTATAAGGCAGCATAATCCCCCAGTGGGGGTTTTTAGGGGCGATCGCAGCCGCCAAATTTAAAGGGTTTGAGTGGCGACGCAGCAGCACAATCGGCGCAGCGGTGGATTGCAGCAAAGCCGCTTCTAAGGCCGAAACCTGACAAGCCTGTTGCACTTGCTGGAGATCGGCAAACATCAGGGCAAAGGGTTTGTCAGGGCGATGTTTCCGCTGGCGTAGGTTCTGCACGGCGGCGGCATGGCGGGCATCTACCATCAGATGAAAACCGCCCAACCCTTTAACCGCAACAATTTTACCCTGACGCAAGGCGGCGATCGCCGCCTGCAGCGCGGCGCTTTGGGAGGCTAAAATCTGACCGCTAGCCTCCCAAAGCGCCAGTTGCGGCCCACACTGAGGGCAGGCGTTGGGTTGAGCATGAAAGCGGCGATCGCGAGGATTGTCATACTCGGCCTGACATTGCGGGCACAAGGTAAAGCCCTTCATGCTGGTGTGGGGGCGGTCGTAGGGCAGATCTTCAATCAAGCTGTAGCGAGGGCCGCAGTGGGTGCAGTTGATGAAAGGATACTGATAGCGGCGATCGCGGGGGTCAAACAGTTCTTGTAGACAGGCGGCACAGGTTGCCAAATCAGGGAGAATTGGGGTGGTTTTAGGCCCTTTCAGGCTGGGGCGAATTGTAAAGGTGGGTTCGCCCGTTGGCTTTTGAGCTTGCCGGGTCAGTTGATGAATTTGAGCGTGGGGCGGTTTTTCAAGCTGTAGGCGATCGCAGAAATTTTCGATCTGTAGGCGATCGCCTTCTACCTCGATTAAAACTCCCTGGGCTGAGTTGGTGACCCAGCCAGTTAGCGACAGTTCTGTCGCCAGCCGATAGACAAAGGGGCGAAACCCCACCCCTTGAACTAAACCTGTTAAGGCAATTTGCAAACGCTGTTTCAACACAATCGTTTTCACCCTGGCGGCAGCCTAACCCAGCCCTACCTAGAAGCGGCTAATTGCAGCCGGAGAATGCATCTGTCGCAGCGTCGCCAGCAAATAGGCATACCAGGTCGGCATCCCGGCTCCTGTCCGAGCCGAAACCTCAAAGATTTGAGCCTGGGGGGCAATTTGCTGAATATTGGCGAGTGCTTGCGGACGGTCAAATCCAACCGCTTCTGCAATGTCCATTTTGTTGAGGATGACCACGTCGGCTGACTTAAACAGGGTGGGATATTTCAGCGGTTTGTCTTCGCCTTCGGTGACAGAGAGCAGCACCACCCGCAGGTTTTCTCCCAGGTCGAACGCAGCAGGACACACCAGATTACCCACGTTCTCAATGATCAGGGCGTCTAAGCGATCGAGATCGAGGTTTTGGACGGCTTGGGCGACCATTTGCGCTTCTAAATGGCAGACAACCCCGGTTGTAATTTGGACGGCTTCAACCCCTGCCTGCCGTAAGCGCTGAGCGTCGTTATCGGTGGCTAAATCTCCTACAATCACAGCCAGATGCAGCCGTTGTTTTAAGTCGGCCAGGGTGCGCTCTAATAGCGTGGTTTTGCCTGAGCCAGGACTGGAAACAACATTAAGCACTAGCAGCCCTTTGTCTGCAAACAAGTGGCGATTGTGGGCGGCTAGGTGATTGTTTTTGCTGAGAATCGATTGCTCAAGCGTCAGGGAGTGGGTAGGATGCCCCCGATCGACCTCAACTTGAGGCCAATCTGAGGCAGTCTGAACTTCGTTGCAACCACAGGTTCCACACATGGCTAAGACACCTCCAACGTTAACAGTTCAATTTCGCGGCCTGCCAGAATGCGATCGCTGAGTTGGCCGCATTCTGGGCATTGATAAATCCAGTCGGGGGGCTGAAAGGGGCGATCGCAGTAGTTGCAATGGCAGATCACAGGCACCGACTCGATCGCTAACGTGGCTCCGGCTGCCGGGGTATCGGCTATCACCACGTCAAAGGCAAAGCGTAATGCTTCAGGCACCGCCCCAGAGCCAACGCCAACCCGCATTTTCAACCCGTGAATTTGGCTGGCTCCTTGCTGCTGAGCTTGCGTGAGGGCAATTTCTAAGGTTTGCTGCATCAGACTGAGTTCATGCATGGGGCACCTCCGATCTGAAAGCTACAGGGGCTAAGGGCTGAGTCTGAGCGAATGTCTTAAAAGTTTTATGGCGAATAGCAAATCGGCAGAATTCCCCCAAACTCCGCTTAAAAAGAGCGGCTTCAAGGCTAGTCCCCCGCTTTTTAAGCGGGGTAGAGGGGATCTCTAAAGACTCAATATCACAACCCATACTTCTAAAACACCCGCTCAGTCACTTCACTAAGTTTTGAATAATCTCTAACGCCTGCAACGCTCCCGCTTGAGCCAATGAGGAAAGCTGCTCCCCAAATTCAAAGTTAGCGGCAGGTATCCAAATGGCGTAGGCAGTTGGTGTGTGGCTGTAGAGGGCTTGAGTAAGGGCTAGTAGCGATCGCGGCTGACTGAAATGCCCTAAACTCGCTTGCTGTTGACTGGGCTGTAATGGCTCAATCTGCACCTGCGGCATCAGATCTGCCGACACCGCATCGACAAAGATCACCGTTGCCACCGGAGCCATATCAGCCGCCAGTTCCGGGGTGAGTTGATGACAGGCCAGCGATCGCACCCCCGGCCATTGCCAATCCTCGACCTGCTCAGCCACACGCCACCCTACTCCATCGTCACTACGCAGCGTATTTCCGTAGCCAATCACCAAATACATATCAGTCTCGCTGCACCTGGTGCAGGATAGTGCCGTCAGCACTGACTAATTCAACCTGTAGCGGCATTTGCCCAGCGGCGTGGGTTGAGCAGCTCAAGCAGGGGTCAAAGCAGCGAATTCCGGCTTCAACGCGGTTGAGCATCCCTTCGGGAATTTCGGGGCCATGAATATAGTGCTTGGCAATTTGCGCCACGGTTTTGTTCATAGCCAGGTTGTTTTGCCCGGTGGCAATAATCAGGTTGACTTTTTGAATCAGGCCGTTTTCGTCAATTTTGTAGTGGTGAAACAAGGTACCGCGGGGGGCTTCGCTAACGCCGACGCCTTCTAGGGCATTGATATCGGCTTTGGCACGAACGCGATCGCTGCTGATATCGGCATCGTCCATCAGCGCCTGAATGTTTTCTAAGCAAGCCAGAATTTCAATCAGCCGCGCATAGTGGTAGTAAAAAGACGAAGTCGCCACACCGCCCGCCCGTTGGCGAAACTCCCGCAGTTCTCGATCAGCAGCTTCGGTGCCCATGCGATCGCAAATGTTGAGCCGCGCCAGGGGGCCGACTCGGTAAATGCCATCGGGATAGCCCAGCGGCTTGTAGTAAGGAAACTTCAGGTATGACCAGCGCTCAACCGCTTCTCCTAAAAAGTCGGCGTAGTCATCTTCGCTGAGGCGATCGGCCACAATATTGCCGCTGCTGTCGCTCAAGCGCAAATGGCCGCCGTAATGCTCCCACTCACCTTGCTCACCCACTAGCCCCATATACAGCGACGGAAATTCGCCAAAAATCTCAGCTTCTGCCTGAAACTGCTGATCTAGCATTTGCTTAAATAGGTGCAAAGCCAGATTAACGGTGGCAAACGCCTCCGGCAGATGAGCCTGAATCCACTGGCGACCTTCTGGTGCTAAAGGCGATCGCACGCCACCGGGTACTGCCCAAGCCGCGTGAATTTTACGCGCACCGAGCTTTTCAATAATGGTTTGACCAAACTGCCGTAGCCGAATGCCCGCCCGTGCCAGATCTGGATCGGCTGCAATCAGGCCAAACACGTTGCGCTGGGCGGGGTCGCTGTCCCAACCCAGCAAAAAGTCAGGGCTGCTGAGGTGAAAGAAGGAAAGGGCATGAGACTGAGTAATTTGCCCCAGATTCATCAGCCGTCGCAGCTTTTCTCCGGCTTTGGGCACCTGCACCGCCAGCAATTTGTCGCCTGTTTTAGCGGCAGCTAGCAAGTGGCTGACCGGACAAATGCCGCAGATGCGAGCCGTAATTCCGGCCATTTCGGTAAAGGGGCGACCTTCGCAAAATTTCTCAAAGCCGCGATACTCAACAACATGGAAGCGAGCGTCATCGACGTTGCCAGCCTCATCTAGAAAAATTGAAATTTTGGCGTGACCCTCAATGCGGGTGACGGGGTCGATAATAACGGTGTTTGCCATAATTCCCTATTGCCTGGAGTAAGAGTGGGGGCGATCGCCTAGCTATCGTACATACGAGCTTCGGGCGCTTCGGGGTTTTCGGCGAGATACTCTTCAAAAGCCGTACGCGGCAATTGGCGATCTCGCTGATGAGCGGCTTCTGCCTGGAGTTCTTCAACAATGTCCCAAGCAGCGGCACAGGCAGCGTCGGCTGGCCCTTTCTCGGCGCAAACTTCGCGAGCCTGGGCGATCGCTTGCTGAATTTGGTCTTGCAGCAGCACCTCTTTGGGCTGCTCAACAAAATCGCCCTTGGTCAAAATATCCGTGACAGAAATAATGCCAAGCAGGCGATCGCTAATCACCGGGGCGCGGCGAATGTGCGTGTTAGCAAACAAGCGAGCCACATATTCAATGCTTAAATTAGGGCTGACGCTAATGCAGGGTTTGGTCATAATTTCAAACACCCGCACCTGTTTGGCATCTTTACCGTAGGCCGTCACCTGATAAACCACATCGGTTTCGGTGACAATGCCATAGGCATCTTCTTCGTGACGGCGATCAACTATTAAACTGCGCAGCCCTTTTTCTTTCATTAGCTTCACAGCTTGATCTACCGTTGCTGAGCCTTTAATCGTAACGACTTCAGCGGTCATAATATCAGCAGCTTTCATACCTTTCCTGGCGTAGGGTTCAACCGAATTTAATCATGTCGCGGCCTGCCATAGTGGGCCACTCACCGCGCAGTAGCGGTTCGAGCGTAGCCCGAATGCGATCGGCAGGCGGCGGGCAACCCGGCATATAAATATCGACGGGGACAACCTGATGCACAGGCAGCACCTGATCTAGCAGTTCTGGAACGATGCCGGGTTCATGGGGAAGCTGGGGCGTTTTGTCTCCTAGCTCTAGATAGGCGCGACGCAGGACAGGTTCGGCTCCATCTAGCATGTTGCGCATGGCGGGAATGTTGGCGGTAACGGCACAGTCGCCAAAGGAAATCAAAATTTTGGTGCGCTGCCGTACCTGGTGAATCAGTTCCCAGTTGTCTTCGTTGGCGACGCCGCCTTCTACCAGGCAAACATCGACCTGATCGGGATAAACCTTCAGGTCAGATCCCACCGGGCTGTAGACAACTTCTATCTGCTCGGCTAGCTCAATTAGCCACTCATCGAGATCGAGAAATGACATGTGGCAACCTGAGCAACCCGCTAGCCAAACGGTGGCAAACTTTATCTTGTCCATTCTTGCTTCTCCCGCGCAGTGACCAAAAACTCAAGCTTGGCGCGATCGCGCTGCTTCTCAGCAGTGGTGGTTCCTTTTCGGAAAATAGCGCCTGTGGGGCAGGCATCGACGCACTTACCGCAAGACGTGCAGGCACTAACCTCACCCCAGGGCTGGTTCATCCCCGAAATGATTTTGCAGGTTTCGCCTCGATTGGCGACATCCCAAACATGGGCACCTTCTACTTCGTCACACACGCGTACACAGCGGGTACAAAGAATGCAGCGATTGTGGTCAATGCCAAACTGAGGATGCGATACGTCGATTTGCCGCTGCGGGAAGCGGTAGGGAAAGCGGGTGTGATCCATGCCCACCTGCACAGCCACCTCCTGCAATTCACAGTTGCCGTTGGCGACACAAAAGGCACAGACATGATTTCCTTCAGCAAACAATAGCTCTACGGTCATGCGGCGATAGGCTTGTAGCTTTGAGGTTTGGGTTTGCACCTCCATTTCTTCGGTCACTTCAGTGACGCAGGCTGGCAGCAGTTTGTTGATGCCTTTGACTTCGACTAGGCAGAGCCGACAAGCGCCAATATCCGAAATACCGTCTAAATGGCACAACGTAGGAATAGTAATTCCCGCTGCTTTGGCGGCTTCTAAAATGGTGGCACCCGCTTCAATGGCTACTGGCGTACCGTCAATGGTGAGTGTTCTAACTGACATGGCATTAAAGAATAAGGGACGCAAAAACGGGGATGCGCAGCGATCGCAGCGACAGGCAGCAACCGTCAAAATTGGATGAGATTACGTAGCGACTGGCAAACCTGCCCCTGTAGACCGCTTATGGGTCTGCCCCCGGCGACAGCAAGCTAGGGCGGTGAACCGCTCACTTCTAGCTCTGATGCCCTAGCAGTGGCTGACATCAGCGCGGTGTATTCATTCTGGAAATAGCGCAGCGTACTTAGTACCGGGTTGGGCGCACTTTGCCCCAAACCACACAGGCTCGACTCTTTCACCATGTGGCAGAGGTTTTCGAGCTTTTCTAAATCGCTGGGGGTCGCCTCTTGGCGCAAAAACTTATTGAGCAACTCGTGAAGCTGAACTGTGCCCGCCCGACAGGGAATACACTTGCCGCAGGATTCAGAGCGACAAAATTCCATATAAAACTGAGCCACATCAACCATGCTGGTTTGGGTATCCATCACAATCATGCCGCCCGATCCCATCATCGTGCCCAGCTCAATCAGCGACTCATAAGAGACGGGGGTATCTAAGGCCGCTGCCGGAATACAGCCCCCCGATGGCCCCCCTGTTTGGATGGCTTTGACCGTGCCGCCGGCGGGAACGCCGCCGCCCATCTCTTCTACAATGCGGCGCAGAGGGGTGCCCATTGGGACTTCAATTAGCCCTGGGTTGTTAATTTTGCCAGTGAGGGCAAACACCTTGGTACCCTTGCTTTTTTCGGTGCCGATGCTGGCATACCAGTCGCTACCCTGACGAATAATGGCTGGGATGTTGGCATAGGTTTCAACGTTGTTAATCAAGGTGGGGCAGCCCCAGAGTCCGCGTTCGGCGGGGTAAGGCGGACGTGGACGCGGCGTACCGCGCTTGCCTTCGACTGAGGCGATCAAAGCGGTTTCTTCGCCGCAGACAAAAGCTCCCGCCCCCACCCGAATATCAATTTTGAAGTCAAACGGTGAGCCAAAAATTTGTGCCCCCATCAGACCGTAGCGCTTGGCTTGAGAAATAGCTTTTTGCAAATGGGCGATCGCCAGTGGGTATTCTGCCCGGATGTAGATATAGCCATGATTAGCGCCAACCGCATACCCCGCGATCGCCATGCCCTCTAGCACCCGATGCGGGTCGCTTTCTAAAACGCTGCGATCCATAAAAGCGCCAGGGTCGCCTTCATCAGCGTTGCAGATGACGTACTTTTGCTCTCCCGGCATTTTTGCCACGGTTGCCCACTTTAGCCCGGTTGGATAACCGCCGCCGCCGCGTCCGCGCAGGCCACTGGCGCTAATTTCTTGAACCACCTCATCGGCAGACATTTCCATCAGGGCGTGATGGAGCGGTGCATAACCGCCTGCAGCAATATATTCTTCAATGCGCTCTGGATCAATTTGGCCGCTGTTTTCTAGCACAATCGGCATTTGGTGGGCAAAGAAGGGGTGATCTGCGGCCAGTTGTTGAGGCAGTGAGGCCGTTGCTTGGCCTTGCAGTTGAGCCACTATGGCCGGGGCTTGTTCAGGTGTTACCTGAGCGTACAATCCGGCCTGTTCGGTGGTTGCTACTAGCGGGCCTTGGCCGCAAAAGCGCAAACAGCCGACACTGCAAACCTCAATGGCCTCATCGAGTCCTGCTGACTGCACCGCTTTTTCTAGTTCAGCTTTGACGGCTAACGCCCCAGAAGACTGACAGCCCGCTGCAGTACAACAGCGGAGACGGGTTTTCTGCTGGCGATCGCGGGTTTTCTGGGCAATTGTTCGTAATTCTTGAATATCCATTGCCTTGGCTCCTACCTGTCACTTAGCCTACTGATCCCCTCGGTAACAGCCAGATTTTTTAGCTTTTCTAAAGCTGTGGTTGCCGTTACTTTCCCAGCGACATCGCCATCAAACACAACGGCAGGGGCAATGCCACAAGCACCCAAGCAGCGGGCTGATAGCAGCGAAACTTCACCGTCTGGCGTTGTTTCTCCCAGGCGAATTCCCAGGTGTTCTTGCAGCGTGTTGACAATATCTTGGCTACCTTTGACGTAGCAGGCAGTGCCCATGCAGACAATGCAGCTATGAACGCCGCTGGGCTGAAGCGAAAAAAGATGATAGAACGTTGCAACGCCGTAAACCTGGCTGAGGGGAAGCTTAATCTGGCGGGCAATATAGGTCAAAACGTTGAGGTCTAGATAGCCAAAGGCTTCTTGAGCTTTGTGCAATACCTCAATCAGGCTGTCTTGCTGATAATGATTGCGCTTGAGGGTAATGTCAATCACCTTCAAGCGCTTGTCTGGCTTAGCTGTAGAGTTGGGAGCAGTCGTCGGAGTGGGCATTGGCAGTTTCCTCCTCAAGCTTCTAGGCCCAGGTTGAGAACGTTCAGGCGATCGCGCTTTGGCAACTACCCGACTTCATCTCTGACGGTAGAAAATAAATCTGAGGAAACTGTGAGGATGCTGGAGGAAAATTCAATCGCTCTTTGAAAAGTGGATACAAGAAGCTCTCCAAGAGCGACTTCATAACTTCGTGCTACACTCGTTGCTGAAAAATTTGTCACAAGGTCTTAGATATACCAACCTTGCTTTTGTTTAACCTTTTTCTACAGATATGACGAGGTACGTTTCTGCAACTCTTGCTAGAAACGTACCCTTCGAACTCAGTTATCGAACGTGTTTAGCCTGATATCGAATTCTAACGACGAACGCGGTCACAAAGCTGTGCTCCACCAGTTGCAGAGTAACAAGATGTACGACGTTTAGCTGCAGATCCAGGTGGAATAGGATTTAGAGAAGCGACTAAGTAATAATCACTTCCTTGAAAGGTTGAGCCAGAACCATCTAAATCACGAAAAGTGAGGGAACTACTGGAGGCAATGCTTGAGGAGTTCCATTCACGAGCAGAATATCCATTAGCTGCTGCTCTCCACATTTGGACATAGACCCGCTTACCTGAGAGATTGGACGATCTCACTGTTAGGTTGATCGAATTTGTGCTAATAGATGGACTACTAGAACCGCTTCTAAAAGTAAAATTCTGGGAAATTAAATTGTCTTGGTAAAGAAGTTCTCGAGAAGAAAGCTCACTAAATCGCATTTGGATTTCTTTGCTTTGGTCGCCTGTACATCCATAGGTAACACTCAAATGTAAATGAGGAGCTACCCCACCTGAACTACCTGACACAGCGATTTTCTGACCTTGAACAACATAAGAACCTTGGCTAACACTAAATGAAGACAAATGCAAGTAATTAGAACAATAGCCATCACCATGATCAATTCTTAACGTGTTTCCTCCTCCGCTAGAATCATAAAAACGTGCAACAACAGTACCTGCTTTTATAGCTAAAACATCTTCGTTGTTCAAACCAAAATCAATAGCGTGACGAACAGTTTGAAGTCTATCAAGACGATCGTGACTAGCGGCCGCACCAGTTACAGTACGTCTTATACTATCTCTCCAAGGCAGCTTCAATCCTGTATAGACGCCAGAAACTTCTGCTCGAGCAACATTATTGAGTCCTAGATTGCTGTCTTCCAAATTCAAAGTCAGTCCTGAAATTATAGTACCTAAGAAAAACAGGAAAACGATCCAGAAGCTGTATTTTGATTTTGCATTAACAAGCTTGATAATATTGATGCGATTCATAATCTAAATCTCCTTGATGAATGTTTTTGAACTAGATCACAGTTGCCATCCTGCCCTTCTTGCTTGCTCTAAGAAAAGGCAAATAGTATTAACATAATTTGACTGGCAAGCAACTCCATTTTCTTGTTGAATTCTATACCACTCAGATTCATAAAGCTGGGGAGAAAGAAATCTAATATTTTGATTCTCAGGCTGATTTTCAGTTTCTAGAAAATCGGAAACAGATGTTTC
>NZ_JBQLZL010000072.1:46062-65483 GCF_052168255.1 Almyronema sp.
TAAAGGCTTGGCCAATACTGTACTAGAAGTCTCCAACTCGTACAAGCGTTAGCAACTACTTCCTCATCTCAAGCAGCAACCGAAAGCAGGGAACTTCACTTACTGAGGTTGAGTCTTTGCAATCTCAGTAAAAGCTAACACGGTCTTTTTTTGAATAGCAAGAGTAGGGAAAGGTCAGATAGTCAGATCTTATATTTTGGGAATCAGGAGTCTTGTGAACAACTTGACTGAGTGCAGTTCTTTACGTAAAGAAGGAATAAAGCTTGACGACTAGACTATGCCAAATTTCGTAAAAAACCCGACGTAGGCTAATTTTGCCTTCGCTGTTGTGCCACAGTCCGATTTTGAAAACACCGTAAAAAGCGAGTCTAATAGCCTTAATCCGCTGTCGCCGCTGCCAATAAATGTGACCCATTACTAACAGCAGATATCCCTGCAAATGGCGAGCCTTTGTAGCGCGTGCAAGGCGACGGATTTGCACAGCGCAGTGCAGTGCTTTGTCTAGCTCTTGAGTATAGCTGTAGCAATAGCAGAGGTTAAACCATGATTGGCACTCAGCTATGTGATCTTCTAGGCGCTGAAAGCCTAATAAGGCTTGCTGAGTATAGGCGATCGCGGGTTTCCATCGACCCCATCTAGCATAAACCGCCCCTAGCGCACTAGTGGCAAGGCAAGTATCACGTCGGTTGCCAATGCTGCTGCTATGAGCCAAAGCCAACTCAAAATGGGCGATCGCCTGCGACCATTTCTGTTGATTGGTGTAAGCATATCCCACACTATGAGCGGCGGCAGCAATCTTTTCTGCTAACTGTAGTTGCTGAGTGAGTTCTAAGCGCTGCTGTAAAGAATCTAGGGAGTAGAACTGCCCCCGATTAAGATAGCTGCCTTCTAACTCCATCAGAATATTTAACTTTTCATCTAGACGATCTGTCGTTTGCACAATCTTCCAGGCTTTGAGATGGTGGGCGGTCGCTTTGGAAACTTGACGCTTGGCGTCATAGACTATCCCAAGCCCAGATAGCGCTCTAGCTTCTTGTAGGCGATCGCCTAGATCTCTTGCCAATTTAAGATGCTGCTGACAATACTGCTGAGACAAATCTAAATTGACTTGGTAATAGCTGCGCAGACGGCTTAGTGCGCCCAAAGCTCGCATCTCTGCATGGGGATTTTGTAGTTTTTGAGCTAACTGTAGTTGCTGAGTATAAGCCGCGATCGCTTCAGCACAATTACCTGCTACTCGATGGACTTCACCAAGACCGTACAACAAAAAAGCATTCAAGCTATCGTCTAGCTTGTTGAGTAGGGTTTGATACAAGTCTTGCTGCTGGGCATAGTGTCCCCACCATCCAATCTGCCGATGTAAAGGCTGAGTAAAGTGGCCTTCAATCGGCAACCACAGAATATGTGCACAAAGTTGCCATTCTTGTAGCTGACTGAGATGATAAAACACTTCTAGTAAACCCTTGACCCTCTCCAAGGAAGTGTCGTTAGCAGGCTGATAGGTCGTCAACCAGTAATAAGCTGCTTGCCAATGGGCTTGCTCCATCAGGCAAGTTTGCGGCGTTGCGAGTGCTTGAGACACTGCATTTTGTAAACCTATTCGATTCAGAAATTTAGGGTTGAGAGAGCTAATTCCCCAAACAATCTGAACTTCTGACCAAGTCAGCTGTAGGCAAGAAGCCGACTGATTTGGCTGCCTACCTGTTTTTTCCATGCTTCCAGGTTTTTAATCTAGCCAGAGCCGTGCAGCGAATTAAGTTGTGTAGCCGATAAAGAATTCGACTGCTCGTTCTTTCAGGTTCTAGCAAAAATCGCCGCTGCAAGACTTGAAATGCCGTATTCAGGGCTTCAGTAGAAGATTCTGTCATCAAGCAGAGCCAAGCCTGTCGCTCAACAGCCTGACGATAGGTTGCGCCCATACACAATAGCTGGTGCGCTAAAGGAGCTGTTTTTTCTAACTGATCAAGCGATCGCTGAATCCGCTTTTGTACTAGTTCAGCTAAATCTAGGCTATAGGCATCAAGTTTTGGATAGCTCTGCTGATTTTTGCTAGTTTCAGCCATCCACTGCTGAAAATATTCGATTTCTGCGCCATAGTCATGCCAGTAAGCCTGGATATTGCCTATAAAAGGTTCGTTCAGGATATCTCCAGCGATGACTTTTAGAGCTAAAGGATGGCCTTCGTAGGTATGAATACATTGTTGCAGGATATGCCTTGATTCTGGCTCAGTAGTGTCCTGAATACCCCAAGCGGTAAACAAGTCAAAAGCGTCTTTGGCAGAGAGTCCTTTTAACTTATATTCATAGGTGCGATCGGTATATCGCCCTTCGGCGAAGACTGGTAGTTTTAGCTGAGACGTCACAATTATTAGGCTTTGGGTATCACGGGTGCGAACAAACTCATCTAAAAATCGGTAAATCCAGGGATCTAACGTCGGCGAATTTCCAGAAGCTATCTCAAAAGCCTCTTCGACCATATCTAGAATGAAGCACTGAGGGGTTTCCCTCAGATTTGACATTACTCTTTCTAAAAGCGTTTCAGACGCAGCCAGATTTTCGTTTACACAATGGCTACCCAAAATAGCCTGAGCTAAATTTAAAAAATTAGAGTCTTTTTTCTCAAAGCGAACGCTAGCAATGCGAGAGAAGCGGCTTTCAGTATCGAGGGCGATCGCCAATCGAGCTGCTAAAGAAGTCTTACCAATACCAGAGATGCCGACTAATGCTAGTAACCGACAGTTTGTTAATTTTTGACTCAGGTACTCAAGTTCTTGCTCTCGCCCGACCCAGCGAATGCAATCACCCAGAAAGTCAATCTTAATACCTGAAGTGGCAGCAAGGTGAAGCTCAGCTTGGTCTACAGCAGAGCAGCGTAATACTGCCTGTTTCTGCTGCGATCGCTCTAAATAAGCTTTGACATTGTGCTTACTAACTCGCTGATTGGGTTGAAGAAAACCAGCGTGCTGAAGTGCGCCACTGAGGAGATTCCAAAGCTGATAAGCCGTTGATCGCTGTAATGTATTAACCGAGTTGATAAACAGCGCTGGATCTGGATCTTCTTGAATCAACCTGTAAATCTTTCTGTAGTCATGTCCCATCAGAATTCCTTGCAATAGTTTTAGCTGCAAAGGACTCAGGGGGCGGCCACGATAATCTTCAACCAGCCAATTAGCCCATTCAAGCAGGGATGAGATTAATTCAGGCATTGAGAGGACACGGAAAACGGCAGAGGCTTATTTCAGTATTCCCTCGCTTGCCATACTTTCACTTACGAGAATTTTTTGAATAGCCGTACATTACACAAGGCAACGACGCACCCGAAGCAGTTTCCTCCTCAAGCTTCTAGGCCCAGGTTGAGAACGTTCAGGCGATCGCGCTTTGGCAACTACCCGACTTCATCTCTGACGGTAGAAAATAAATCTGAGGAAACTGTGAGGATTAGAGACTAAAGGGTCGGCTTAGAGCGGTCGATAAACCCGATAGTTGATATTCGGAAAGATATTGTCGATCGCCTCGACTTTTTCCAACCAGCCCGCATCAATCTTGCCAGCCAAAACATCTTCCCACAGCTTGCTAAAACGCTGTAGGTGCGATCGCGTCCGCCGCACCGCATAGGGCACCATGGTGCCTGTGCGCATAATAAAAGCCCAATCTGAAGACTGCGCCAGCAATAGCTCCCGCGCTGCCTGGTTAAGAGCCCGCCATTCCAGTTCATCGGTAGGTTCCCGCTGAGCCAGTTCAATCATGCGTTCTGCGGCCTTATGCAGATGAGGATAAATCCAGGCGTTGGTTTCGTTGAGCCAATATTCGTGAAAGCCCTTATAGCCCCAGCTTGACTGAGACGGGCGACAAACCTGCTGGGTCGGCTGAGCCTGCAAATAGTCAGACAGATGAGTCATCTGGTAAGACTGCTGATCATGCCAAGACTTGCGGAACAAAAAGTCGATAAACCAAGGCCCTTCATACCACCAGTGGCCAAACAATTCGGCATCGTAGGGCGACAGCACAATCGGCGGGCGCTGCATCAAGCTATACAGATATTCCATCTGCCGCTCACGGTTGAACATAAAGTTGGCCGCATGTTCCGCCGCTTTTTCTTTGGCCCAGTAGGGGTCATAAAGTTCTTTTTCCGCTAGCCCCAGACCTTTACCCGTAATTTTGTGATACTTAATACCCACATTTTTGCGCTGGCCGTTAGGCATGATGTAGGGCTTGATATATTCGTATTCAGCATCCCAGCCTAAGTCACGGTAAAACTCCCGATATTCAGCAGCGCCGGGATAGCCCACCTGAGACGACCAAACCTGCTGGGAAGACTCATGATCGCGGCCAAAAGCCGCTACCCCTGTTTCAGTAAAGATGGGGGCATAAGAGCCAAAACGGGGGCGCGGACGGGCGTAGAGAATGCCATGACCGTCGGTGATGAAGTAGCGCAAACCCGCATCGGCCAGCATTCGCTCTACGCCTTCGTAGTAGGCACATTCGGGTAGCCAAATCCCAGCGGGCATCTGGCCAAAGGTGTCTTGATAATGCTCACAGGCGATTTGAATCTGTGCCCAAACCGCTTCAGGATACATTTTCATCAGCGGCAGATAGCCGTGGGTGGCTCCGCAGGTGATGATATCGAGGTTGTTGCTATCTTGATACTGCTTAAAAGCGTTTACCAGGTTGCCGTCATAGTGCTCCCAAACCTGCCGTACCTGGTTAAATTCTTTGGCGTAGTATTCCGCCAGATATTTCAGGTGACCGTTGTGCGTATTGCGTTCAATTTCCATCTCTGCTAGCTCTTCTAGCTGAGCCAGATGATGGTCGTAGCGCTCCTGTAGCAGGTTATCTTGCAGCATCGACACCAAAGGCGGCGTCATGCTCATGGTTAGCTTAAAGTCAATGTTGTCTCGCTTCAGCCCCTCAAACATCAGCAGGAGCGGCACATATGTCTCTGTAATTGCCTCAAATAGCCATTCTTCCTCCAGCACATAGTCACTTTCGGGATGTCGCACAAAGGGCAGATGGGCGTGAAGGACTAAGGCTAAATATCCGATACTCATAGGTAATTACTGTTATTAGAAGACAACAGATGTCTAAAAGGACGAGACAGCGCTAGCTACATTGCCAAAATTGTAAAGCAAAAGTAAAAGGTAAGATTGCGAATTTAGCGATCGCGCTAAAATGCCAGACCTCATTAAGGGAACCGACTTGCTGGTCTGGCTCAGTTTTTCACGGCGATGATGCCAACCTGGCTTTGAAGGGGCTACAGCGTATTGGTTCAACTGCCCGCACAAGCGCTAAAAACTGTATAATGAGGCACTTTTTGCCGCTATGGTCGCTCAGGTTAGCCACTCAAATGGTTGAAAGCCGCTGATAGAAAACCTTTCCTGCTGCCCTCAGCCATCTGCCTTTGATACCCCACTCTATGGGCTAGGTCGTTATCCTGATAGCGGCGCTTGAGTCAAAAACAACCGCAACGCCCCCTCAGCTTGCTGGCTAGGGCGCTCAAAGCCGCCTTGTCTCAGTAAACTTTGAAAAGCAAACTGTTTTTAGGACAACGCCGTTATCGCAATGAGTCAATGAAAGTCAATGACAACGGTTTTAGTGGTTGATGACGATAGCGTCATCCGCTTTTTGTTAAAGCGAACCCTGCAACAAGAAGACTTTGAAGTGCTAGAGGCTGCTAACGGGTCAGACTGCTTGACCATTTGCAACTCGTTTCCGGTTGACCTCGTCCTTCTCGATGCGTTGCTACCAGAAATGAATGGCTTCGACTGCTGTGCGCGCCTGCAGCAAGATCTAGCAGAAGCCTGCCCTCCCATTTTGATGATTACGGGTCTATCAGATCGCGATTCGGTTGATCGGGCTTTCGATGTGGGGGCGACCGATTATGTGACTAAACCCATTCACATCGCGGTTCTCCGGCGACGGGTCAAACATATTTTGCAAGAACGCTGGATGGTGACTGAGCTAAGGCATCAGTTAGCGGAAAGCCAGCTTTTGCGCCATCAGCTCGAAACCGTTAACCATCAGTTGATGCGGTTGGCTAACCTTGACAGTTTGACCCAGTTGGCTAACCGTCGCTACTTTGACCAAACGCTACAGCAAGAGTGGCGACGGCTAACGCGAGAACAAAAACCCTTAGGTCTGCTGCTTTGTGATGTGGACTGCTTTAAGGCTTATAACGATGCCTATGGTCATTTAGCGGGAGACGCCTGTTTAGCCAAAATTGCTCAAGTTTTAGGAGAAAACATTCGACGAGCCGCCGATTTAGCCGCCCGCTATGGTGGAGAAGAATTTGTTATCCTCCTGCCTAACACCGATTTGGCGGGCGGGCTGGTAGTTGCAGAAAATATTCGGCAGCAGGTTGAGCAGCAGCACATTCCTCACTGCGGCTCCCCAGTGCAGCCAGTGGTAACCTTAAGCATTGGGGTAGCTTGTTTGATGCCCAGCCATGATACAGAACCGGAAAACCTGATTGGCAGAGCCGATCAGGCTCTTTATCTGGCTAAGTTTCGCGGTCGCAATCGGGTGATTAGCTATGAAGCGGCAGAAGCGGCTAAGCGTCTTTGGAAAAGCGAAAGCTAGCGTCTAGTTTTTAGACTGGAGCTGTCTAAAGGTTTGATACATTTCGGGCAAGCGGCGGTAGACGGCAGCCGCCCGCAGGTAAATTTGGTGCGGCAAGGCGGGGCTACCGGAAACAGTGGTATGAGGTCGAATGTTGGTATGAATGCCTGATTGGGCACCTACAATGACGCCTGTACCGATTTCAACCTGGTTAGAGACGCCGACTTGACCGCCCAAAATTACCCGATCGCCAACGCTTACGCCCCCGGCTAAGCCCACTTGAGCTGCCATCACGACTGCTTCACCGATTTGGCAGCCGTGGGCAATGTGAACCAGGTTGTCTAACTTGGTCTGGCGTTTGATGCGGGTTTCTCCTACTGCTGGGCGATCAACGGTAGAGTTACAGCCAATTTCGACGCCGTCTTCTAAAACGGTACGGCCTGACTGCTCCATTTTTTCCCAGCCTGTGGCGGTTGGCACAAAGCCAAACCCTTCTGAACCGATGGCAGCGCCGCTGTGAATCACACAGTCTGCCCCGATTTGCGTGCGCTCGTGAATTACACAGTTGGCGTGGAGAATGCTGCGATCGCCAATACAGGCTGCTGGATAGATGACGACGTTGGGATGAATACAAACGCCGCTGCCTAGCTGAACATCGGCTTGAATCACCACATTGGCTCCGATAGAAACGTTGTCTCCTAGCTGGGCTGAAGGAGCAATGACAGCGCTGGGATGAATGCCGGGGGCGGGTCTAAAGGGCTGATAAAACAGCGCGATCGCACGGGCAAAAAACAGCCGGGGTTCAGGGACGCTTAACCAGGCGATCGCTCGTGCATTTGCCTGAGATTGCAGTTCAGCCGCCAGCGGCAAAATCAGCGCACTCGCCTGGGTCGTCTCTAGGTAACGAGCAAATTTGGTGCCCTCTACATAGCTCAACTGGCCTGCGATCGCTTCGTCAATAGCGGCGACTCCCGTAATCTCAGGATTGCGATCGCTAAAATTAATCAGGCTGTTTTGATCAGTCTTCAGTTTCTGGACGATTTCGCTGAATTTCATAGCATTGCGGAAGGGAGAGTCGCCTACACACTAAAATCTACCGCCCTTTACCGTACCAGAAACGCTACACACTCTACATGAGCCGTCTGCGGAAAGAAATCGGCTGGTTGTACTCGCTGTAACTGATAGCCTCCCTGTTCGCAGAGGGTTTTGAGATCGCGAGCCAGCGTTGCCGGGTTACAGCTCATGTAGACAATGCGGTGGGGAGCCAGTTCTATCAGCGATCGCAAAACCGCAGGCGTACAGCCTTTTCGCGGTGGATCTAGCACCACCACATCAATGGGCGTGCCGAGTCGCTCCCCTACCTGCGGCAGCCAGTCTTCAACCGCCCCCACCTGAAAGTCAACGTTAGAGATGCCGTTAATGGCGGCATTGGTCTGCGCTTGCTGAACCGAGTCTTTGCTAACTTCTAAACCCAAACAGTGTTTAGCCTGATCGGCAATGGGCAACGTCAACGTACCAATGCCGCAGTAAGCATCTACCACCCGCTCATGCCCTTGCAAGTTCAATTCCGCCAGAATCACTGCTAGTAGCTGCTCGGCTTGCTCGGTGTTTACCTGAAAAAAGTTAGTCGGGCCAACCCGCAACTGTAGATTGGCAAATTGTTCTTCAACGTAGGGCTGGCCAGCAACACAGTAAGTCGTGCCGCCAAAAATGGCGTTGGTTTGCTGAGCATTGTGATTGAGCATAACCCCCACCAAGTGAGGATAACGCTGCAACCAGGTTTGGGCTTGCTCCTCTAAGTTCCCCAGCCGGGGGCGGGTACTCACCAGGGTCAACAAAACCTGCCCGGTTCGCCGCCCGATGCGCAAAGACAGGTGGCGCAAAGCTCCCCGCTGAGTAGACTCGTCATAAATGGGCCAGCCCTGCTCAGCAATATCCTGCTTGATTTCGCTCAGAAAAGGATCTAAGCGTTCGTCTTGCACCGGACAGCGGTTGAGGTTAATAAGCTTGTGGGTGCCTTTGCGATAGTAGCCTGCCTGCACCTGTTGCGTATCGGAGCGTCCTAGAGGATAGGTAGCCTTGTTGCGATAGGCCAAAGGCGCTGAGGGTAAAATCGGCTCGACCTTGATAGTGTCAAAGCCGCCAATGCGTTTGAGCGCATCTTCTACCTGCTGCTGTTTAGCGGCAAGCTGCTCTGTATAAGCAACTGTTTGCCACTGGCAGCCGCCGCACTTGTCAGCCACAATGCAGGCGGGTTTAATTCGGTCGGGTGACGCCGTTTCTACCTGGAGCAGTTTACCCCAGCCGTAAGTGGGCTTAATGCGCAGCAACCGGGTCTGGACGCGATCGCCCGGTACCGTATCGGGCACAAACACCACTCGCTCCTGCCAGCGGCCTACTCCTTCGCCTGTGCTGTTAAGACCTGTAATCTCTAGATCCAGCACCGCTCCTTGCTGCCAGCGATCGCCCATGACTTTTTGCTCTTAAAAAAATTACCGTATTTCCTATTCTATCTAGCGAAAACGCTATCCTTCTATTCGGGTCTAGCACCTGGGCGACAGCAGCAAAACCGCTGCCAACCGCAGGGCTTGCCTGGGAATGTGTTCCCTGATACAAAAATAAACGTTGATCCATTGGATGTTGAGCTAACAAGCTCAATCCCTGGGTTTAGTAGCGACGTGAGTGTGCAATTCTCTTCTGAATGTGCAATTCTCTTTCAAAAAGCGAGTGAGGTGTGAAATGAAATATAGATGGGGTTTTGCAATGGTTGCCCTAGCGGCAACAGTAGCCGTGACTGCCTGCGGCGGTGATACGGCCTCAACGGATTCTGCTGCGGGCGATGAATCTAGCGCAGCGGGTTCTGAAGGCAGTATCTTGCAAACCGTTCTCGATCGCGGTCAGCTCGTTTGTGGAGTTGACGGGGGTATTCCTGGATTTAGCTTTGTCGATGAAAGTGGTGCCTATTCTGGACTGGATGTGGATGTTTGTCGGGCAGTTGCCGCCGCCCTCTTTGACGACCCAGAGGCGGTTGAGTATCGACGGCTAGATTCGACCGAGCGTTTCACCGCGCTAGCTGGTGGAGAAGTCGATATGCTGTCGCGCAACACCACCTGGACAATCAACCGCGATACCGCTGTTGGCCTTGAGTTTGCGCCTACGACCTTCTTTGATGGTCAGGGCATGATGGTGCGTACCGATAGTGGCATTGCTTCTTTAGAAGACTTTGCGGGTAGAGCCGTTTGTGTTGAAACAGGTACCACTACTGAACTGAACCTAACCGATCAAATGCGCCAGCTCGGCGTTGAGTTTGAGCCTGTCGTTTTCCAAGATGCTGATGCCGCTTATGCCGCTTATTCAGAAGGGCGATGCGAAGGCATGACCTCTGATAAGTCGCAGTTGGTCGCCCGTCGCAGCACCCTGCCTGAACCAGATGCCCATGAACTGCTCGATGTCACCATGTCGAAAGAGCCGCTAGGGCCAGTGACGGTCAACAACGACTCGGCCTGGTTTGATACCGTCAAATGGGTTACCTACGGTTTGTTCCAAGCTGAAGAGTTTGGCATCTCCTCTGAGAATATTGGCGAGTTTGCCAACAGCGAAGACCCCAATATTGCTCGCTTCTTGGGCGAAGAAGGCACGCTAGGTTCCGATATGGGTCTGCCCAATGACTTTATGGCTCGGGTGATTACCCACGTCGGCAACTATGGTGAAATTTATGAGCGCAACTTAGGCGAAGGTTCTCAGTTTGCCTTGCCTCGTGGTCAAAACGCACTCTGGACGGAAGGCGGTCTTTTATACTCTCCGCCTTTCCGCTAAGCGGCGATCGCCCTTAAAACTTGTTTAATTTCAGTAGAGACACGAACCCTCGTGTCTCTTTTTGTCTTTGTAAAGCATGTAACAGATGCAACTTTTCCAAAATCCCCTTTTGCACTATGGTTCTATCAACTCTTGGCGCGACTGCCTGATCGATAGCTAGGCATAGCACTCATCAGTTATGGAATCGATAGGGCAATTAAAAAATTAATGATATTGGCTTCATCAGGATTAGCACATGACCATTGAACCCAGTCGTAATGGCTTCAATCCAGCGGCTTTGCTGCGAGATGAACGTTTTTGGAAAATTGCTTTTCAAGTAATTGTGGTTGCCATTGTGGTGGGCATATTCACCTTCTTAATTGGCAACCTCAGCGGCAACTTAGAAAGACAAGGCATTGACTTTGGTTTTGGCTTTCTTTCCAATCAAGCCGGATTCAGCATTGGTGAAAGCGCTGTTCAATACAATCCCCAAGATGCTTATGGCAAAGCCCTTTTTGTTGGCTTGCTGAATACTTTAATTTTGGTGGTTGCTGGCATTATTTTGGCAACGCTGGTAGGAACTGCCGCTGGCATTGCCAGCTTTTCGACCAACTGGCTAGTCTACAAAATTAGCCGTGCCTATGTAGGCTTGGTGAGAAACATTCCCCTACTGCTGCAGTTGTTTTTTTGGTACTTCGCTGTTTATGGCGGTTTGCCTTCTCCGGTCAACCAAATAGACGTGTTTGGTCTGGCTTACTTAAATAATCGCGGCGTTTATCTGTTTTGGCCTGCAAATGGCCCCCGCGCCTGGATAGGGCTAGCCGCGATCGCTGTAGGTGCGATCGCCGCGTTTTTTGTTTGGCGGTGGCGTACCCACGTCAGGGTCGAAAAAGGCGAACCCGGCAAAACCCAAAGCTATATTTTGTGGGCAATTCTGGCAGTCATGCTGGTTATTTTTCTGGGCTTGGGCTGGCAAATTCCAGAACCCGTAGAAGGCGGTGGCGTTACTGGGGCTAAGCGATTTTCGCGAGAATATGTGGCTTCGCTCTCGGCGTTGGTGTTTTACACGGGCGCATTTATTGCGGAAATCGTGCGGGCGGGGATTCAGTCAGTCTCCAAAGGCCAGTGGGAAGCAGCGCGTTCAGTGGGGTTGGTAAACGGTCTGGTCATGCGATTGGTCGTCTTTCCCCAAGCCATGCGAGTCATTATTCCACCGCTCAACAGCGAGTTTATGAACCTGGCTAAAAACTCTAGTCTGGCGTTTGCGGTTGCCTACCCTGAAATCTATGCCGTTGCCAACACCACTTATAACCAAACGGGTCGTCCGGTTGAAGTGTTTCTGGTATTGATGGCAACCTACTTGGTAATTAATTTGATAATTTCGCTGGCGATGAACCAGCTCAATCAGGCCGTTCAGTTTAAGGAGCGCTAATGGATGACTAGCCTTAGTCCAAGTGATTCGGTTTCGCGTCCGCCCAGCGTCAATCAACCTGGCCCCGTCACCTGGATGCGTAAAAACCTTTTCAGCGACTGGTTTAACAGTTTGCTAACGGTGGTAGTGGTCTTAATTCTGGCCTACGCAGCCAAAGGTTTACTCACCTGGGCCTTTACGGTGGCTCAGTGGCAGGTCTTGCCCAATAACCTGGGGCTGTTTATGACCGGGCTATACCCCAGCGACCTCTACTGGCGAGTTTGGACGCTGTTAGGGTTTATCTGCGCTTTAGGTGGGTTGTCTTGGGGGGTTTTGGGTCGCAACGTCTCTACCCTCTTTAGCCGTTCTGTTTTGATTAGTTTAGGTCTTCTCTGTGCGGTCATTGTCCTTTTTCCGTTGACTCGGCCTGCTAGCGCTAAACTGTTGCCGCTGGTGGCGCTGGTGGCGGGGATGGCCTGGGTTGGACGGGCGATCGCCCAGAAGTTTCCTAAACTGGGTCTTTGGATTTCGGCTATTTGGCTCATTAGCCTGCTGCCGCTCTATCCGCTTATCTTTAACCCCATTCCCTATGTACCGCTAGTACCGGGTTCTATTTTGGGGGGATTGGGCTATTTGTTTTTTGGGGTAGCGCGTCCGGCTTCGCCCATTAATGACTGGGGCGGCTTGCTGCTAACGCTGCTGGTGGCTGTTTCAGGTATCTTGCTGTGTTTTCCGCTAGGGTTGTTGCTAGCCCTAGGACGCCGCAGCCAGCTACCCGCAGTGAAGTGGCTGTCAACCGCCTATATTGAGCTAGTTAGAGGTGTGCCTTTAATTTCGATCCTGTTTATGGGGCAGGTGATGATTCCGCTGTTTTTGCCAGATGGCATGCGCCCAGAACGCATTGCCAGAGCGGTCATTGGTTTAACCTTGTTTAGCGCCGCTTACTTAGCTGAAAACGTACGGGCAGGCTTGCAAGCGATCGCACGCGGACAAAGCGAAGCGGCGGCATCGTTAGGCTTAAACAAGCCCTTGACCATGCTTTTTATTGTGCTACCGCAAGCCTTAAAAATTGCCATTCCGGCCATTGTTGGTCAGTTTATTAGCTTGTTTCAAGACACGACCTTGCTATCGATTGTTGGTTTGGCAGAACTGTTAGGGATTAGCCGTTCTATTCTGGCAAACCCGACTTATTTGGGGCGATACGCAGAGGTTTATCTGTTTATTGGGGCGATCTATTGGTTTTTCTGCTATGCCATGTCTTTAGGCAGCCGCAAAATTGAGGAAAAGCTCAACACCACTCACTAAATATCTCTACGTGTAACAGTT
Organism: Almyronema sp.; assembly: GCF_052168255.1. Taxonomy (NCBI): domain Bacteria; kingdom Bacillati; phylum Cyanobacteriota; class Cyanophyceae; order Nodosilineales; family Nodosilineaceae; genus Almyronema; species Almyronema sp. Next base: position 59,150 of record NZ_JBQLZL010000072.1, read on the forward strand.
GACAGACGCTAGCCTTAATAACGCCTAAGTTAATGCCAGAATAGGGCTACAGCTTTGGGTTTGCCCGCTGGCTCCAGGCTAGCGTTCTAGCTGATTTAGCGGGTAGTTGACGGGAAAGCTAAGGTTGGGTTCTGTTATTTGAAAGCTTAATTAGCCAGAGACGGCTGTTTAGAAGGAAAGTTGATCATGACACAGTTTCAGACCGAAACAGATGCACGACCCTCGACAGGCGCTGAGCCTGTTATTGTGGCGCAGGATGTTGAGAAATGGTATGACAATGGCTTTCATGTGCTCAAGGGGGTTAGCCTAACGGTCAATCGAGGTGAAGTCGTTGTGATCATGGGGCCTTCTGGCTCAGGCAAGTCTACTTTTATCCGAACTTTCAACGCTCTAGAACCTTATCAAAAGGGTCGTATTGAAATTGACGGCATTTTGATTTCTCACGACTTGAAAGACATTGAAAAAGTTCGCAAAGAAGTGGGAATGGTGTTTCAGCAGTTCAACCTGTTTCCCCACCTCACGGTTTTGCAAAACGTTACGCTAGCGCCGATTTGGGTGCGTCGCTGGCCCAAACGCAAAGCCAATGAAGTGGCGATGCAATTGCTAGAGCGCGTCGGCATTGCCGAGCAAGCAAAGAAGTTTCCTGGACAGCTTTCTGGTGGACAGCAGCAGCGAGTTGCGATCGCGCGTTCTCTGGCGATGCAACCCAAAGCAATGTTGTTTGACGAGCCAACCTCCGCCCTTGACCCGGAGATGGTGCGTGAGGTGTTAGACGTTATGCGCGAGCTAGCGGGTGAAGGTATGACGATGGTTTGCGTTACCCACGAAGTTGGCTTTGCTCGTGAAGTGGCTGATCGAGTCGTGTTAATGGCGGATGGCATGCTGGTTGAAGAAGGCACGCCGGATGCGTTCTTTAACAATCCGCAAGAAGAGCGCAGCAAGAAGTTCTTGTCACAAATTTTGTAGGGTGTTAGCTCAGCCGCCTTTGCTCAAGCAGAACCATTGGATTTGGGCACTGGCTGCAGGCGGGGGCGATCGCGACGAGATTGCTCTTTCCAGTATTGCACCTTGACCTCGTATTCCCCTGCTTGGCTTGCTTGTTGCAAAATCTGTTCCTGTAAGAGCGTGACTTGAACTTCGGCTGCTTGAAGCTGCTGCTGATAATGGTCACGCTCAGCCGCGATCGCCTGACATTGATGCTTCATCTGCGTTTGGCTGTGCATTTGCTGGGCGAGTTCTGTTTGTAAAAGATCAATTCGCCGCTGCTTCAGCTTGAGTTCGTGAAATAGCTCAAACCGCACAGCATTCTCCTGAGCATTTTGGCTTTGAGTCAAAACCATGGCCGCGTTGTGAGCCTCGGCGTCGGTCGGCCTTAGGTCTTCATCTAGGGGGATGAGTGAGCCTGCTAGCTGGGCTAAAGCGGCTCGATAGTGGTTGAAGAGGGTTTCTAAAGCTTGGCTGTGCTGGTGTATGGCCTGAAGCTGAGTTCCCAAACTCACGGTGAGCATACGAGCAACGAAAATTTCTGACTCTAGCTCAATCCGGGGCTGCTGGGTCAACACTGTGGTAAAGCTGTCAGACTGGCAGTGTTTCTTTAGCCGCACCAGGTAGTTTTGAATTTCGGCTTCGCCTTGCTGGGTACGCAGCTTCAGGCGCTCTAGCTGCTCTAACTGTTCTGCCATCCACTGCTCAGCACGACTGACAAACGCTTGCAAAAGCTGCTCTTGCCACTGGTGTTTTTGCTGGAGCTGCGTTTGCAGATGGGTAATCACTTGTTGCTGAGCATTGGCAAAATGCTCAGTCTCAATCAGTTGAGTTTCAACTAAATACTGAGCAGCGACTTTGGTTTGCAGCTCTTCTAGGGAGTCGAGCGCCTGATCAAGTGCCTGTTGCAGGTCGCAGATTCGCTGAACCAAACGAAAATCGAGAGATTTAGGCTGAGGCATAAGCATTGAGCCACTGGCAGCACCATCGGGCTGCCGTCAATCTAGCAAAAGCCTGATGGATTTGCCGTTTTGAAGACGACACTGCAAGCGTCTCTTATAAAACTTTACAGTTTGGCGACGCTCAGCCGCGATCGCTGCCTTGCTAGCGTTCTTGCTTAGGGCACCGTTCCTTCCGGTAACGTCATCACATAATCGGCGATCGCCCCTGGATAAGTCAGCCAAATATCTTCGCTGTAGAGTTTGGCGTGCTGCACAACATGCTTTAAGGCGCGTCGCAAATGCCGTAACCGAAAGGGTTGCCCGACGATGTAGGGGTGTAGCGAAATGCCATAAACCAAAGGCTGTTGCTGAGACTGCTCTTCCATTTCGTCAAAGCTGTCAATAATCATGTCGGCAAAATCAGCCGCGCTGGTTCGGCGGACAGCGATCGCCGGAATATCATTGACCTCTTGCGGATACGGAATCGCCAGCAGACGCCCCTGACGAGCTTTGAACCAGATGGGCTGATCGTCGCAGCACCAGTCTAGGCAGTAAGTATAGCCCGCTTCTTGCAATAAATCGGGGGTTTGATGGCTCTGGGCAATCCAGGGGCCGAGCCAGCCTTTGGGGGGGGTGCCTTCGTAGTGCGTAATCGTTTTAGTGGTATCGGCAATGAGTTGGGCTTCGGCTGCGGCTGATAAGGTGCTTTGCCGCTCAGAGTTGGTGCGACCATGCGCCACAATTTCATCGCCGCGATCGCGAAAAGCGGCAACCACCTCCGGGCAGTAATCATACAAAGTGGCATTCACCAGAGCCGCGACTGGCAAACCCAAATCTTCAAACAAATCCAGCAGCCGCCAAACTCCCACGCGATTGCCATAATCACGCCACGCGTAGTTGAGGACATCGGGTTGGGGCCCACCGGGTGCTAATTGCGCTCCTAAGCCTTCACCAAAGGCAAAATGTTCTAAATTAAGGGCAATGTAAACAGCTAGCCGCCGATTTTGGGGCCAGCGATAATCAGCCCGCCGAATAATAGGGGAATAAGTATAGCGTCCGTGGCTAGGAAGCATGATAGAAAAGCACCTGAGTCTGAAATAATAGGGCTGAAAGAATAAGAATCAAAGACTTACCCAGCACCTTACCGACTGATGCTGCATCAGCCGTTAGTCGGATGGGTTTTAGTACAGCCTCGATGAAGCACCCTTCTCGTGTAAGTCCCTATCGTCCCAGTTGCCGTGTTTAAATTCAAGGTTAAGGATTCGGTAATGCAGGATTTTAAGACATTTCTGGCGAAAAGATGGCAGCGGTTGACGCTTTTTGGCATCAGTGCTGTCAGCGGTCTGAGTCTGGCAGCACTCACTGTTTTCTGGCTAGATCATCGAGCCTCTCAAGCAGACGAACCCTTGCAAGCGACTCAGCCGCTGAGTCCGCAAATTTCCGCAGCCTTGGTCAACGCTTTGCCAGTCACGTTGCTCAATGCTTTATCAGCAGAGGGTGAAACCACCGCGGCTGAGCTTTGTTTTCCGGTGGCTAATTTAGCCCAGGCAGCTAACCTAGCCGCACCGTTGCCATCAGGGGCGATCGCGGCTGGTGCCAGTATTGGTCAGGCCATTCGCCAAGTGAACCTGGAACTAGCCCCCCGTACGGTTCCCATTCCCTGGCCTCAGATTCATCAGCGGGCAAAGCTAGCTCAGGTTCCGGTGGTGATGTATCACGACATTCTGGCTGAAAAAGAAGTCTTTTTTGATGTCACGCCCGATGAGCTAGAGCAAGACTTTGAGCTGATTCGAGCCAACGGACTAACGCCTGTTAGCCTCGATCAACTCGTACATCACCTCAGAACCGGGACTCCCCTACCGGATAAACCTATTCTGCTGACTTTCGACGATGGTTATGCGGGTCACTATACCTATGTGTATCCGCTGCTGAAGCGCTATCGCTACCCAGCCACTTTTTCCGTCTTCACGGGCAAACTCGACGGCGATATTGCAGGCCGCTCTACCTTAACCTGGCAACAGGTGCAGCAAATGGCTGAAGACCCGCTGATTACCTTTGCTGCTCATAGTGTGACCCATCCGCGCGATTTGCGGCCACTGACTGACGCCGCTTTGCAGCAAGAGGTGTTTGAGTCTAAGCGGCTGATTGAAGAAAAGCTTGGCCAACCCATTCGCTACTTTACCTACCCAGAAGGTAAGTATGACGAACGGGTAGCTCAGGTTGTGGCTGACGCGGGCTATTCGGCAGCGCTGACGATGGATGATGTGGACGAGCGCTTTGCGGGCGAGTCTGAAAGCTTATTGGCGATCGCCCGCTTTGGCCAGTCTCGCCTAGAAGCGGTGATTCCCGATGCCTGGGGGGGGCCACCAGTGGCGATAGAACCTGGCAGCTTTGACTTTAATACAGACATTAATTTGCGCCGTTTTACGTTAGAAGATATTCCACTGTTTTTAGTGACCGGGGGTAAACCCACCACCATCCACGCCGACAGTCGCTATCAAGTGGCTGAGATCATTGCTGAAACCCCAGCGATCGCCGCTGTCGATGGTGCCTTCTTTTCGCTCAAATACCTCGACTCCAATACAATGATTGGCCCCATCTATAGCCAATCCACAGGCGAATTTGTTCCTGGCAACACGGGTGAAAATCCGCTATTAGCCGGACGCCCTCTGGTGCTGATTAGCCCTCAGTCGGTTAAATTTGTGCCGTTTGAACCCGACAAACACAATACGCTAGCGGGCATTCAAGCAGAAGCCGCTGACGTCACAGATGCCTTTGTGGCCGCAGCTTGGCTGGTAAAAGATGGTCAGGCTCGCGAAGCTCACATGTTTGGCAATCTATTTGACTATGACGCTGAACGACACCGGGCTTTTTGGGGCATTGATCAGGCTGGTCGACCCGTCATTGGCGTCTCTAACGATCGGGTAGATTCAATGCAGCTCGGCTCTTTACTTAGCCAGCTAGGGCTGAGAGAGGCTGTCATGTTAGATTCTGGCGCTAGCACTTCTCTGGTCTATGGCGGAGAAGCGCTGATGCGCTATACGCCGCGTCCGGTGCCTCATGTGGTGGCACTGATGCCACCTCAGCCAGACTGTCTGCCGCTAACGGCTGGCGAAACCTCGACGGTTGCTGCTGAAGACTAGGGTAAAGCAGAGAGAAAGACGGTTAGACACGGGCAATGAAGCAGCTTCCGTAGCCACGGTTGTAGCTGTAGACACCCGTGTTGAAATACTTCAATGGCTGAAAGCCGCTGACCGAAAAGCTTTGCTTCTGCCCGCTGCCCTTAGCCTTCTGCTTTTAGCAATATCACCGACTGGGTGCATTTTCTGGTAGATTGCACGATGAAAGGCTGGTGGGCGATGTTATGGCTTTCGACGCTTCCCCTCTTGATTTTGAGGTCGGTACTCTATGGGAAAAAATCAGGACACGCAGCCACCAGGCACTCAGCAGTGGGGCTTTGCAGTCAATTCCCACTGACTATGAGCGAGTCGAACACCAGGGGATCGCTTTTGTGGTTCGCATTTTGGCCAACCTCGTCCGCAAAGAAAAGGCTAAAAAGCAACGCCCTCAAGACTTTAATCCCTTTCTGCCTTATGAAGAAGAACTCTTTGTTACCAATCTCTCTGCTACTCACTTGTGTCTGCTCAACAAGTTCAACGTAGTGGATCACCATATTCTAGTGGTGACGCGGGCGTTTGAACCGCAGGAAAACTGGCTTAACTGGCGAGATTTTCAAGCGCTGTGGGCCTGTATGGCCGAAATTGATGGCTTTGCTTTTTACAATGGTGGCCAAGCAGCGGGAGCTAGTCAGGCTCACAAGCATTTGCAAGTAGTGCCGCTACCGCTGGTTGATGAGGCAGTTAGCCTACCGATTGAAACCGCGATCGCAGCCGCAGAGTTCCAAAATGGCATTGGTCGATCGCCGCTGTTACCCTTTAACCACGCTATTGGGCAGCTTGATCCCACTTTGCTCCACCAACCCGATCGCATGGCTGAGTTTGCCTTAACGCTGTATCAGCAGCTTTTGAGCGCGACGGCTATTGCTTACCAAGGCGATCGCCAAACCGCTGCTTACAACTGGCTAGCAACCCGGCACTGGATGATGATTGTACCGCGATCGCAGGAAAGCTATCAGTCTATCCCAGTTAATGCTCTGGGCTATGCCGGATCGCTGCTGGTCAGAAACCAACAACAAATGCAGCAGCTTAAACAACTGGGTGCGGTTAACCTGCTGTGCAAAGTTGGCGTAGCTGATCAAGCCACCTGAGGAAATAGCGCCCGTTTGCCCCAGCGCTACCGCCGATAGCTATCGCCCCCCGCGTCAGAGACACTTCCATGGCTCAAAGCCGCAGCCAGAAAAGCTTTCTTTCTGCTCTCAGTCTTCAGCCTGCTGCCTCTGGCTATCACTC
>NZ_JBQLZL010000072.1:65583-70737 GCF_052168255.1 Almyronema sp.
TGCCTAAACTGAGCGCTGCCAATCAGCTTGGCTCCGTGCGCTAGGGTTAAATCAGCCGCCGTAGACGTCGTAAAGCAGCCAGGGTTGTGAATATAGCCGCGCCCTGCTGTGCCATAAACCAAAGAAAATCCCAGCGATCGCCATCCTTGCACTAAAAATTGACACACTTGCTGATAAACCTGCTGCCGCTGCCCCGAAAACGCGGAGGTAATGACCGCATAGGTCAAATCACCCTGATGCAAAACTGCCCGCCCGCCGCTAGGCCGCCGAACTAAGGAGAGTGGCTGCCCCTGCCAGCTTAAATTCAGCCAGTGGGGAGGGTAATGCCGCTGATGATAGCCCAAAGAAATAGCCGCAGGCTGCCAGCGATAAAACCGCAGCACAGACGGTAGCCGCCCCTGGCAGTGCTGGTCTAATAGCCAGCGATCTATCGCCATTTGTTCAGACCCAGAAGCTGTCAGGGGGGGAATGTACCGCCAAAGCGTCACTTAAGTCTGATAGTTCACAATGCGGGCAAAGCCTTCTGGATCTAGGCTGGCACCCCCTACTAAAACCCCATCAATTTCGGACTGGGCCATAATTTCGTCTATGTTGTTAGGTTTGACCGAGCCACCATACTGAATCGGCACATCTGGATTCTTCAACTGGCTACGAATTCGGCCAATTACCTGATTGGCGTCGGTTGCATCGCAAGTATCGCCCGTCCCAATCGCCCAAATTGGTTCATAAGCAATAATCAGATTGTTTTGGTCAACGTCTGCTAATCCTTTGTCAATTTGCTGGGCGATATGAGCATCGGTTTCGCCAGCGTCTCGCTGCTGCTTTGATTCGCCCACACACAAAATGGGTGTTAAACCATACTGCTGGGCGGTTTTGAGGCGCAGATTAGCCGTTTCGTCCGTTTCGCCAAAGTACTGTCGCCGTTCACTATGGCCAATGACCACATAGCGTACGCCCAATTCCTTCAGCATCAGCGGTGAAACTTCGCCCGTGTAGGCTCCCTCTGTTTCCCAATGAACATTTTGAGCGCCAATCATGACCCGGCCACCGTGCAAATTTTTAGAGAGTGTGCTGAGCGCGGTAAAGGGTACACATAGAATCACTTCTCGATTGTCGGGGGTTTCGCTTAAGTGATCTAAAAAGCCTTTTAAGAACTCTAGCGCTTCGGCTTGAGTCTTATACATTTTCCAGTTGCCAGCAATAACAATCTTACGCACAGGTCTTCAGTTAAACAGCGTTTTCAATCTTCACATGCATCATTGCATCCTACCGGGAAACGTCTACCAGAATCAATTTTGCGGGTGACAAAACGCAAAGATGTTTTTTCAACCCCTGAGTCAACCTGAGATTGCATTAGTGACAGAGCCTTCTACCTGCCTGCAGATGATTAGCTGGGGCAATTTGGGCAAAATTAAATATAGCTTGATTAAGCTGAGATGAAGTGATGCCCGTGCAATAACAGGCAAGCTGTTTGTGGTCTAGTCTTCTTTTAGCTTTGATTGCAGCTTTAATTGCAGCAGTGCGCTTAGCCGTCAGTCTTTTAGGGGCACTCGCTACCAGTTTCAGCAGCGCTAACCATGCCTTTGATGCCAACTAATCAATCCAGAGATGACCAGTTTTCATCCTGAAAATTTCTCGATATTGATCGTCGATGATGTTGTTGACAACCTTGAAGTCATTAGCATCATGCTGACTGAGCAAGGTTACTATACGCTCAAGGCACCCAGCGGTCAACAAGCTTTGGTAGAGGCGCGGAATGCTTTACCTGATTTGATCTTGCTAGACCTGATGATGCCCGACATGAACGGTCTAGAAGCTTGCCGGATCCTCAAGGCAGATGCGCAAACCGCTGATATTCCGATTATTTTTGTAACCGCTAGCGATGAACGCGATCATCTGCTGCAGGCTTTTGAGTTAGGGGCTGTCGATTACATTACTAAGCCTTTTGATTGTTTTGAACTGCTGGTACGCATCAAAACGCATTTAGAACTTAAGCAGGTGCGTGATGAGCTGAAGCAAGCCCTGGCTGTGGTTGAAAAGCTGGCCGCTACGGATGAACTGACGGGGGTGGCCAATCGTCGTTATTTGTTAGAGATTGCGACTAAGGAATTTGAGCGGGCTAAGCGGTACGGGCGATCGCTGGCGATTGTCATGCTCGATATTGACCATTTCAAACTGGTGAATGATAACTATGGTCATCAGGTGGGCGATCGGGTGCTGCAGCAGATGGCAGCGGTTGCGGCTGAAACGTTGCGCAAAGGCGACACATTGGGTCGCATTGGGGGTGAAGAATTTATCGCATTGCTGCCAGAAACAGCCCCTAGTGAGGCCGAAGAAGTAGCCGAGCGACTACGCCAGAAAATTGCCAATTTGGCGATCGCCATTAGCCCTGAACACAACCTGCAAATTACGGTTAGTTTAGGGCTATCAGTCCATTTGGCAGGAGATGTCACGATTGACGCTATTATTACCCGAGCCGATGCTGCCCTCTACGTTGCTAAAGCTCAAGGCCGCAATCAGGTAGTTAGTTTGGTGGGTAATGAGATTGCCCCTTGAAGGCAAACACGCCGTTGAGCAGGGCAGGATCCCGCTCAAAGACGGTCGTTTTGGGGGCACCGATGAGGCATCCCTAAGCCACTGAGCGACGAAACTCAAAAAATTTCTGCAAAAAGTTTTGCAAAAAATCGTTTTCGGCGTACTTTTGCTTTTTCAATTGCAGCGCCGCCTTGCTGGTCACTTCAGCTAAGGTCGGGTAAACGTGAATGCCCGTCAGCGCATCCACCTTCAGGTTTTGACTCATGGCTAAAACGACTTCGTGGATGAGTTCTCCGGCGGCTGGGCCGACAATGTGCGCCCCTAAAATGTCGCCGTTGCTGCGGGTAATTATCTTGGCAAAGCCCAGACCAGCCGCCTCTGCTAAAGCTCGGTCAACCCCTGAAAACGCTTGCTTGAGAACGTAAACATCGTCATAGCGCGATCGCGCTTCTGCTTCTGTCAAACCTACTCGCGCTAGCTCTGGCTCCGTAAAGGTTGCCCAGGGAATTACCCGATAATCTGCCTTTTTAGTAGGCAAAAACAAGGCATTTTGCAAAACCACAGCCGCTTCATAGCCAGCAACGTGGGTAAACTGGTAGCCGCCAATGACATCACCCGCCGCATAAATATTGGGATTTGTAGTTTGCAGCTTTTCGTTGACCTTAATGCCTTCTTTGCCAACCTCTACAGCCGCTGCCTGCAAGTTTAACGAGTCAACGTTGGGAACTTGCCCTGTCGAGAGCAAAATTTCATCGACAACTAGGTGTTCTCCCTGGTTGGTCCAGAGATGCTTTCTGCCGTCAATGACCTCTACCTTTTCGGCTCGCTGGCCGTAAAGAATGCGTATCCCTTCGGCTTCTAGCTGCTGTTGGACAACGGCTGCCGCTTCTGGATCTTCCTTCGGCATAATCTGGTCGCGGCTAGAAATCAGCGTTACCTCGCTCCCTAGCCGATGAAAAGCTTGACCTAGCTCACAGCCAATCGGCCCAGCCCCAATTACTGCTAAAGCAGCCGGACGCGCCTGCAGCTTGAAGACGTTCATGTTGGTTAAATAGCCTGCTGGCTGCAGCCCTGAAATGGGCGGCAACGCTGGATGCGAGCCAGTAGCGATGACAAAGTTGCGGGCTTTGAGCTGCCGACCGTTGATCGTAAACGTTTTAGGGTCAGAAAATTGGCCGCTGCCAAAAATGACCTCTACTCCCAAAGACTCAAAGCGCTCGACTGAATCGTGGTGCTGAATCGTATCAATTACTTGATGGACATGATTGAGGGCTTCAGTGAGCTTAATTTCTTGTAGCTGGGTGTAGATGCCAAAGCGATCGGCCTGTTTGACGTCGTAAGCCACTCGAGCTGCATGAATGAGCGACTTGCTGGGCACACAGCCATAATGCAGACAATCGCCACCCAGCTTAGGCTCTTTTTCAATTAACACGACTTTAGCTTTGAGCTGGGCACCGGCACTGGCCACGACTAACCCCGCCGAACCCCCACCTATCACCACCAGATCGTAGTCAACTGCCACTTGTTTTCTCCCGCTGCTAAACGTTTGTAATGCTTTGAGCCTATGGGGAATAGCTGAATTCTAGCTGAGAAGCTCAAGAGAAAATAGCAAGTTTTTAGCCGTTCAAGGTGGAAAGAGCGCTACTGAATAGTCTGGGGCACCAGTACCCCGGCCTCTTGCTGAATCGGCACGATTGGTAAAATATCTAGCTGAGCGCAATATTCTAAATCTGCCAGGTTATTGAGCCTTAATAGCCGCTGACCGTGCGTTGCCTGCTGCATCAGCGCTAAAAGCTGATCTTGCCAGTGGAGATAGAGCGCTACAGCGGCCACTAAAGCATCGTTGCCCGCTAGCGTGTCAAACGTTGCTGCCGTAGCTGAAATAATGCCGTGAGCGATCGCCCCAGCACACACAGTATCTTCTAAAGAATAAGTGCCCTCCCAACCAGAACCTACCAGCCAAACCGTTTCTGGCTGTTTTCGCAGCAAAAAATCGACCGTGGCTTGGCGAGTCGTTAAGGCTGAGGTGATGACCGTTGGTGCTTGCTGAATTCGCTGTAGACAGCGCGTTCCGTTGGTGGTGCTCATAAAGAGCCGTCGCCCTTCGGTTTGCTCAGGGTTGTGATCGAGCGGCGAGTTGCCCAGATCACACCCTTCAACACGTGCCCCGCCTCGTTCACCGGCTCGGATCCGTTTCTCTTGGGGCCATTGTTCACTTGCCTGTAGCAGGGCTGTAATATCGCTAAAAACCTGAATCGCTTCTGCTCCTGCCGCAAAGGCAGCAGCCATTGTTGACGTTGCTCGTAAAACATCAATGGCGATCGCGCAGTCAGGGGCTTCGCCTGCGGGAACCTCTTCCGGAGTGTGGTAAACAAATAGCTTCACGGATGGGAGTTAGTTAAAGATTAGTGAACTGACAAGTTCTCATTTTAGGCGGAAGGTTCACCCTGAAGTGAAAAAATATAGCTGTCGCCACAAGCGTCAAGACACTTCAGTGGCTGAAAGCCGCTGACAGAAAAGTTTTTCTTCTACCTTCTCCCCTCCCCTTGTGCCGTTAGCTATAGTTGTGGCCGACATCGAATTGGGGGCTAACGCTTCTCATGGGCAGTTTGGAGCTGA
>NZ_JBQLZL010000072.1:70837-123437 GCF_052168255.1 Almyronema sp.
CCTTTGCCCAACCCCTTAACGGCTAGGTCATGGTTTGAGAGGGCCAGTTCGCACTATACCCGGATGGAGTATCGGCATCAGGTAAGCCCCTAGCCCTAGTCCTGCAACCAAGCCAAAAAGCCCCATCACTCCATTGTTAATCTGCCAACTGCCAAAGCCCTGTAAAGCCAGCTCTAACGGATAGAACAAACACAGTAGAAACGTGGCGACAAAGCCCCACAGTCCATATTGCTCTAGCCAGTAGCGGCTACGTCCCTGGTCTTTGGCATAGAGCCAGCGCATAACCACCAGCCCCAAAACGGTGCCATAGCAACGGGTACAGACTGCCATGATATGCGGCGACCAAAGCATAGGCCCCAGCTCTGGCTGCGGGCAAACGTGCTGCCCCATGGTGTAAATGATGGCTGCAATCTGCGGCAAAACAGGTAGCGGCGCGGCGGCTAAAAAGGGAGCTGCCAGTGGCCCCGAAACTAGCCCAGCTAGGACAACATCGCCTAACAGGCTAGACCAACTTCGGTAGCGGAAGGGAGCAGCAAATATAGAGGAATTGGCCATAGGGCGCTTGTTTAACAGCAATGATTTAAGCTGTAACTAATTGTAATCGCCAAGCGTCAGTGCTAAAGGGGAAGATTACCCCCTTAACGTTTTGCAGCTTGAGTTGTTTCTGGCCTATAAGTTGCCTGCCTGTGCTGCTGTTGCTAAGGCAGAAAGTAGCATAAAAGGCTTTCTGTCAGCGGCTTTTAGCAGCTTTCAGTGCCCAACTTAGTGGCGACAGCTATATCAGCGTCTTTGTAGACAAACACCCGTGAAGACCCAGGAGATTTACCGTTCAAAGCCGATGCAGCTTTTTATCCGTAGCTTTCTCAAATGGCAGCAGGACGGCTGTTTGGATATGGGAGCTTCGCTGGCTTATTATGCGCTGTTCTCGCTGTTTCCGATTTTGCTGGTGATGCTCAGCGTTATGGGTTTTTTGTTGGGGCCAAAAACTGACATTTATGGTCAGATTATTGGTTTAGCCCAAGAGCTATTACCGCCTAGTGCTTTCAATGTAGTTGAAAGTACGCTGCTACAGTTGCACGAGGGCAGCGTTGAAGCCAGTATCGTGGGTTTTGCTGTTTTGATGTTTACCGCTAGCGGCTTTTTCAATGCTCTCGATCGCTCTTTTGAGAAAATTTGGCGAGCCCATGAACCCATTAATAACAATCGCAGCGTGGGGGAAATTGTGCTGCGGTTTTTGTGGCGACGTGTTTTTGCCTTTTTGCTGGTGTTGGGTTCTGCCGTGATTTTGCTCGCTTCGATGCTGTCTAAAATTGCGATCGCAATTTTTCTCAAAATGGTGAATACGGTGAGCAGTCAGGTGGGGCTGATTGTGTTTGAAGGGGTCAACTTGCTTCCCTTTTTGCAGTTAATCGTTTCGTTTTTGTTGCTGACGCTAGTTTTGATGCTGTTATTTAAGGTGTTGCCTCCGCGCCGAATTCGGTGGGGCGATGTGCGGCTGAGTGGTCTTTTGACTGCGCTCTTGCTCGTAGTTTTGCAACAATTAATCAGCAACAGTGTCATTAGTTTGGGTAGCCGTTTTAGCTCTTATGGGGTTGTTGGCGGGGTTATGGTTTTGATGTTTTGGATTTATCTCACCAGTCAGATTTTCTTGCTTGGTGGTGAGTTTACCTATGTCTATACCCGCCTGTTTGGCAGTCGCCAAAATGAAACCTCGCAGCTTCTGAAGACGTCTTTACCCTCCTGAGGCTGTTAATTCATTAGCTGCATGGCTGAAAGTGACTACCAGCTTTGCTAACCCCCGATCTCGGCGATTAACAGCCGAGTTCAGCCGTCTTCCCAACTGGATTGAAACGACTCAGCTAATCTGGGTAGATTTAATGTAAATTAAGCATCAAGTTTTGGTAAAGCTAGGAGAATTAGCTCACCGAAGTGCCTAGAGGTACGTCTATCAGTATTAAGTTTGAAGTTAGATTAAGCGGCTCTTGCAATGGGGCTTGTTTTACAACGCTATGCCAATGATTCTAACTTTCGGCATTACCGCCGTGGCGCTAGCCTGCTTTGTCTTTGAGTGGCTACCTGCCGATGTGACAGCGCTGTCTGTCATGGTAGTGCTGATGTTGCTAGGGTTAGTCACCCCCGAAGAAGGCATTGCTGGATTTAGTAATTCAGCCACTATTACTGTGATGGCGATGTTTATTCTCAGTGCTGGAATTTCTCGCACAGGGGCTTTGCAGCAAGCCAGTAGCTGGATTATTCGCTGGGGCGGTAAGCAACCCGGTCAACAGATTTTTGCCATGGGGGCGATCGCTGGGCCGATTTCTGGGGTAATCAACAATACGGCTGTTGTTTCAGTATTTTTGCCGATTATTGAAGATTTATGCCGCCAGCAGCGCATTTCTGTTTCCAAGCTGCTGATGCCGCTGTCATTTGCCACGATTTTAGGCGGCATGATGACCGTTGTGGGAACCTCAACGAGCGTATTAGCCAGTGGTCTTTCCGCCAAGCTGGGTTATGGCGAGTTTAGCCTGTTTCAGTTTACGGCGATGGGGTTCATTATTTTTGTTCTTGGCTTAGCCTATCTGGTCTGTGTGGCTCCGGCTTTGCTGCCTGATCGCAAAGCACCTTACGATGGCTTTAGCCAAGACTACGGCCTCAAAGACTATGTCAGCGAAGTGGTCATTACACCGCGATCGAGCTTAGTCGGCCATAGCCTTAAAGAAAGTCAGCTACAGCGCCGTTTTGATGTAGACGTCCTAGAGGTTATTCGCAACGGTAATCGCTTTCCCCAACCCCTAGCTGATAAGATTCTGGCGGCGGGCGACATTCTCATGGTGCGCGGTGGTCGCCAAGACTTGTTGAAAATTCGTGACAGCGAAGGGATCGAAATTTTGCCCGATGTCCAGTTTGGGCAAAAGTCGTGGCAGGCAGACCTTAGCTCTGAGGTGGAAGGGGTCGCTGAGGTGTTAGTGCTATCGAACTCTAATTTGATTGGCTCAACCCTCAAAGAAATTCGCTTTCGGCAGCGCTACAACACGACAGTTTTAGCAATCCGGCGGGGGGAAGAACTGGTGCGCGATCGCCTGGGTAAAGTGCCCCTCAGATTTGGCGATTTGCTCTTAGTACAGGGGCCAAAGCAAAGCTTTGTTGGTTTGCAAACCAGCCGTGACTTGCTTGTACTAGAGCAGCGTGATCTAGAAACCTTGCGAGCCGATAGAGCCAATGTCGCTATCGGCATTGGGGTGGGAGTGGTGGTGTTGGCGGCTGTTACCCAAGTTCCTATTCTGGTATCGGCGCTAGCAGGCGTTATCTTGATGATTTTGACCGGATGCCTGAAACCGGGTGAACTGTATCAAGCTGTTCGCTGGGACGTCATCTTTTTACTGGCTTGCCTGATTCCGCTAGGAACGGCTATGGAAAAATCCGGAGCTACCCAGCTCATTGCGCAACAGTTGGTCAGCGTCGGTGGTGAGTTGCCTAGCTACTGGTTGCTGCTGTTTGTCTTTGTGCTAACTTCTTTGCTTACAAGCATTTTGTCAAACAGTGCAGCCGTGATTTTGCTGCTGCCTGTAGGGGTGCAAGTGGCTCAAAACTTAGGCTTAAACCCGTTTACGATGATGTTTGTTGTCACTTTTGCCGCCTCAAATAGCTTCATGACCCCTATTGGATATCAAACAAATACGATGATCTATGGGGTTGGCGGTTATCGTTTTTTAGATTTTGTCAGAGTCGGTGGGCCACTTAGCCTAATTATGGCGATTGTGACTCCGGCGTTGGCACTCTGGCTCTATGGTCTTTAGTCCAGGTCAGAGCTGGAGGGGCGCTTTATCAGCCTCCTCTTGTAAAGCTGCTACAGGTGGGTGTTCCGGTGAGGAATTTGACCGCTGGCAGATGGTTACGCTTGTCCATGATGTTAGGAGATAGCAAAAGCAGTTATGGGTTCACAACAGCGCGGAGTTACGGTTTGGTTTACAGGTTTGAGTGGTTCAGGCAAATCTACAATTGCGCGAGCTTTGGAGGAGGAGCTAAGAGCGCGGGACTGCCAGCTAGAAGTGTTAGATGGCGATATTGTCCGAACCAATTTGACCAAAGGGTTAGGCTTTAGTAAAGA
Organism: Almyronema sp.; assembly: GCF_052168255.1. Lineage (NCBI taxonomy): Bacteria > Bacillati > Cyanobacteriota > Cyanophyceae > Nodosilineales > Nodosilineaceae > Almyronema > Almyronema sp. The sequence goes on from NZ_JBQLZL010000072.1 coordinate 74,946, forward strand.
AGACCGCGACGAAAATATTCGCCGTATTGGTTTTGTGTCTCATTTGCTAACCCGCAATGGGGTGATTGTGCTAGTTTCAGCTATTTCTCCTTATCAAGCTGTGCGTGAAGAAGTGCGCGATCGCATTGAAGATTTTGTCGAAGTTTATGTAAGTGCTCCGGTTGAAGTCTGTGAAGAGCGCGATGTTAAGGGGCTTTACAAAAAAGCGAGAGCAGGGGAAATCAAAGGGTTTACCGGAATCGATGATCCCTATGAGCCTCCCACGCATCCGGAAGTAGATTGCCGCACCCACGAAGAAACGCTAACCGAAAGCGTTAACAAAGTGCTAGCCAAGCTAGAAGAACTGGGATACATTCAACCCGCCGCTACGCCAGCCTCGGTTTAGCAGACTGTAGCCCTTAGCCATTAACGTAAAAGTGAGAGACACGAGGTTCGTGTCTCTTTTTTTTGGATCTCTTTTTTCGGGTTCAAACAAACGCAGAAAGCGGTAAGCCAAATTCAGCGCTGTGTGACTACAGCCACACAGCGCAAGACCCGGCTAATACCGATTCTTCAAAAGAAAGGTACAGATGAGACTGACGAAACGTATGCAGAGCAAAGACTGTTCAATTCAAAATCGAAGATCCAAAATCGAGAATTGATATAAGACCTTACTCACTTAGGTTAAAACTGTTTGGCTTACAGCAGATGTCTACTCGTCCTTAAGAGACAAGCAGAGGAGCGTTCAAACCTAGAAACTTTTGCGATCGCTACCGATTTAGCACTCAATAAAGCTAGCCAAAATAAGTTCATTAAGTATATCTACTCAGGTCAAAAGCGACTTCGTTAAACTAGAGGCAAATAAAGTTGATCAAAGGAGGATTGAATTTATCGTGAAATCGGCTATTCTGTTTGCTCTCGTCTCTACAGCAGCCGTCGCCCGTGTATCCATAGCGCAAAACCCAGTGCCTATTCAAACGCTGCAGCGTCAGCCGGGAGTGGCTATCTCTGGTGAAGTGGGTGATGTCGTAGGCAACGATTTTGTTCTCACTGATGGCACAGGTCAAATTGTCGTTGATGCTGGCCCGCAATGGTATCACCAAATTAATATCGCTTCTGGAGAACAGGTGACGGTTGTAGGTGAATACGATGAGGGTGATTTTGACGCTTTCAGCATTACTCGCAGTAATGGTGAGGTGATACAAATTCGACCTGCAGATGGCCCACCCCCGTGGGCAGGCGGGCCACAACGCCAAGACAGATAAGCTACCTAATTCGGCTTAAATTTGCTGTCAACGAGCGATCGCGCGATCGCTCGTTTAGCTCAGTAAAAATTGAACGAGCCTAAATGATGACGTTTAGAGTAGCTTTTTTATCTCTCTTTTGGGGACTGTAGGCTTTGAGCGTTTATTCAAGTCAACTTTAGTTTGAGATTGTTTCAGCCTCAAAATTGGGACGCCACTAAAGGCTTTTGAGGCATACTTTGGCAAAAAGCAACTTCTGCTTTTTGCGTCCAAGCTCCATACAACAGCAATTCATCTAACGTATCGAAATTAAGCAAACAAGGAGGGGTAATTAAGCCTGAACCCTTTTCATGCGTTTGCAGTAGGCTAATTAGCCAGGGGACAAATTTTAGAATCTCATCTGGCAAAAGCGTTAATTCAAACCGCAGCAGCTTTTGTCTGTTTAGATGCAGTTCTTGATGGCGTTTTGTCGGTTCAAAATTAAGCCCCTGGTTGACACCCAAGCGTAAAATAAGCGGGCGATCGGGCAACAACCTGTCAGGTGCTATATGAGCATACAGACACGCATAGTTTGGCCGCTGATAGCGATCTATCCAAGAGACTTTAGCCGTATTACTTGAATAGGAGTTTCCTTTAGTAATGTTGACTGGTTCACTAATTTCTGCCGCAAATAATTTATAGAACTCGTGTCGAACTTGTGAAATTGTCCGAATTGCTTCTGGCGTCATTCGAAAAGTTTAATAGAAAGCTTGAGCAGAGATAAGCTAAAACGGTTGATTAAATATATGGCAAATTTTGATATGGCAGATTTTGCCTGTTAAGCCTGAGAAGCAGATTGAGGAATAATTGTGCCGTGGAGCGTTGCGCTTTTTAAGTCAACACCGCTGAGATCTACATTCGTTAAATTGGCTTGGCTTAAGTTAGTATTTGTCAGTTTGGCTCCTGTCAAAACGGTGTTCATAAGTTTGGCACGGCTGAGATTAGTTCCAGTCAGGTTAGCTTTGGCTAAGTTGGCTCCGCTTAGGTCAATACCGCTGAGGTTCAGGTTCCGTAAGTTGGCAGCAATCAAATTGAGGTTCCGAAAATCTCTCTGGCCAGCAGCGTATCGACTCAACAATTCTTTGGTGTAGGTTGGTTTGGCAAGCATTTGATTAATTGAGGTTAAGTCGTAAAGGCATTTGATGTTTTAGATCAAATGCCTATGGTTGCATGAAATAGACAGCAGCTTAAATAGCTAACAGGTTAACTAAATCAGCATGCGACGGCGGCGAATGTCATACCTAGCGACGTAGCCTACAGAGCTAGTTCGCAAATAAATAACGTTATCAATTAGCTGGGAATATTCTTCAACTGGCTGTTTAAAAAGAACATCACTGCGATCGCAACTTTCACGATAGGCTGATACAGCGCTTTCAAAGTCGAGACTGGAAGAATTCTCGGTCATTAGTTACCTTTGGTTGAAGCTTCGGTAACTGCTTAGATAGCATGCACCTTGTGCTCAAGCTAACAGCATGCTACCCAGCTCTTGGTTTTACCAACTTAGCACGTAAATATCCATAGCGACAGAAAGTATCGACCAAGCTGCTAAAAAATCTTCAGCATTTTAGTCCTACAACGTTTGCATATTTACCTTATCGAAGCGTTTTCTGGACTCAGCACAACCTGGAGCAGCCCTAATAGAGTCAGACTATGCATTCTATTGAGCAACTATAGTCTCTCTATCCAACCCTCTTCTATCGAACTAGGATGAGAGCTTGATCTCTCGTTGGCCAAAACAACGCAAATTCGTCGATTTTGCCTGGACTGACAAAAGAGGGCTAAAGTGGCCTGTCTCCAAGCTGTGTCTGAGTTAATGGAGTTTAAGGTTCAAGATTATTAGTCTTGTAAATCTCCAACATTAAACAAAAAGGGAACGCTGGCACTTGATTCGCTACCCATTACCAAAACTTTGGGCATCTGGGCACCTCCTTCACGCCAAGCTTCAATCGCCTCTTTCTGCAACACCAAATCACCACCTTGCGCCTTCAACGTTTCTGCCAAAAGTCGCTGAGCTTCGGCGCGTCCTTTGGCTCGGTTGACTTCCGCCTGGGCTTCTTGTTCTGCTTCTTGCGCAATGTAAACGGCTCGACGAGCGCGTTGTTCGGCAATTTGCTTTTCTTCTACGGCGCGAGCAAACTCTGGCGAAAAGTTAAGATCGACAACGCTGGTGTCTAAAACGATGATGCCGTATTTTTCTAAACGGCTATTGAGCGCAATATCAAAGTCTTTTTTTAGCTCAGACCTTTGGGTAATGGCCTCTTCAACGGTTCGCCGAGCCGCTGCAATCTTAAATGATTCTTGCGTCTGAGGCGCAATGATTTTAGAGACCACATTCTGCAAAGTTCCTTGAGTCCGTCGAATATTCACAACTTGAATCGGATCTAGCCGGAAGTTAATCGCAAAGCTTGCGGAGAGATTTTGCAGATCTTTGGTTGAGCTTTGAGCCGGAACCTCAAACTTCTGTACCGTGACATCGTAAATATCAACCCGTGATATAAAAGGGGGCTTAACGTGAATGCCTTCTAGCAAAGGCCCATCTTGCGCCTTGCCTAAAATGCTAAGCACCCCAGTTTGCCCAGGGTTGATAATGACAAAACTGCTAGAAGCTAGAATGCCCACGATGACTGCCACGATAGAGATAAAAATGGGCTGCCAGCTTGGAGCTTGATTTTTCAAGGTTCTTTCCTGAATAAATGAACATCAAAGTTGGGATCAAGTTGCAACTCGATCGCTTCTACTAATATGACATTCACTTCCGGCCTTCACCGATCATCCAGGCGACAGGGACAAATTTGGCAGTAGCCAGCAAGAAAAATCGCTACTAGGTGAGGTTGATGGGTAAGGAGCAAATGTGAAGCCTTACCCAACACCTACCAGACGGCTAATCCTGCGGTAGTCCCAGCACTTCACCCTTGCCCTCAACTACTTGGCCAATTTCATAAGCCTCAACGCCCAAGGCTTTGAAATGCTGGAGGGCTAGACTCGCCTGAGCAGCCTCAACTAAAACCACAAAGCCAATCCCCATATTAAACGTGTTGAACATTGCCGCTGGTTTGATATCGCCTGCGATCGCCAACCATTCAAAAATCGGCAAGCTAGGCCAACTGCCCAAGGCTAGCTGAACAGACTGATTGGGCCCCAGGCAACGAGGCAAATTTTCAGGCAGACCACCGCCCGTAATATGAGCCATAGCGTGAATCGCTAATCCCTGGCGTAGCCCTTTTAGCACCGGATCAACATAGAGACGGGTTGGTGTGAGCAGCACCTCGCCTAAAGATTTACCCTGTAGCTGCTCAGGGCGATCGCTCCAGGCATAACCAGGAGCGCTTTGTCCAGGAGGTGTGCGATCGCTAATGACTTTGCGCACCAGGCTATAACCATTGCTGTGAACCCCTTGACTGGCGAGGCCAATTGCAACATCTCCTATTTGAACGCGATCGCCTGTTAGAATCTGCTGTTTTTCAACCACCCCCACGCAAAAACCAGCCAAGTCATACTCTCCGGCTGGATAAAAACCTGGCATTTCAGCCGTTTCTCCCCCCAAAAGTGCACAACCCGCTTGCTGACACCCAGCCGCAATCCCGGCAACAACCTGAGTTAGTTGAGCGGGCTCAAGTTTGCCAGTCGCCAGATAATCCAAGAAAAATAGCGGCTCAGCGCCACATGTCAGCACATCATTTACACACATCGCCACCAAATCAATGCCAATCGTGCCGTGCTGATTGAGCGCTTGCGCAATTTTGAGTTTAGTTCCTACCCCATCGGTGCCCGAAACGAGCACAGGTTCTTGATAGCCGGAAGATAGCTGAAACAAACCGCTAAATCCGCCTAGCCCTCCCAAAACTTCTGGCCGATGGGTTTTTTCCACCATCTGGCGAATTTGCCTAACAAAATTCTGACCTGCCTCAACATCAACACCTGCGTCACGATAGTCCATAAGTTTTAGCCATTAATTCCATTTACTCAGTATCCATTCATAAGCAAATTGCATAGTTAGCTTTAGCGGGGCTAATGCTTAGCTACATCTATTTGATGAAAACTCAACTAAAACGCTGCCTAAAAATGGTTTTGGATTATGCATAAAATCGCATAGCCAAAATTAATTTGCCACCAAAAAAAATCCAAAAAGTGGCTCAATCAATTTGTTTTCTCTAAGCAGTTTGCAGGGGGGTATAAAACTTTGTAAACATTTCCGTACAGTCAAAAGTCTCGAAATATTCCTGAAAAGCTTATGGGCAGACCCATTCCTAAGAAGTGTAAAGTTTGCGTGAATTTTCGGAATCTGCTTTTTTCCCAAAAAATACCCTGATCCCGATTACCTATTCTTCGTGCTAACGTACTTTTCGGTCAACAGCAGAGGGTGAAATCGCAACGATTACGAGTTAGAGCAAACCACGCGAGACTTTCTCGCCCTGAATTTTCCGACAGTCTCTGGGCGTAATCGCTTTTCAAAACACTTGTTGATGGACTTATGAAACAAAAATTTTTGGGTAGCCTGACAGCAGCCCTGGTCGTGTCCGCGATCGGCCCAGCGCTGTCAGTCCATGCTCAACAAACGGATGACCTAGGTCAAAGCTTATCGGATAACGCAGTCTATGCTTCTAGCCCAGTAACGGATGAGACCCAAAGCGTAAATCAGGCAGAACTTGCTGCAAATGCGTCAACCCAAAACCAAGATTTTATTCGGGTGTTGGGGCATCCTCTAGATACCCGCCAAGCGGCCACACTTTATATTCACAACATTCCTGTGCTGACCTTCTTAGGGGCCACGCTTGACACAACTGCCGATAAAGCCGTCACTGCAGGCAGCCGTTCTTCTGCTAATGACGTTAATGAACCGTCAGAGGTTCCGGCTAGCGGATCTGACCAAGCTTTTAGAGATGATCCGGTCATCCGAGCAACAGCCGTGGCAGCCCGAATCAATCAGCTAACGCGCAATCAGCTAGATGCCAGTCGGATTACAGCCCATTGGGATGCCGCCGAAAATGCCTATGTGATCAAAATCGACGGCAACCCCCTCGTTAGCTTCGATGAAAACTTAATTCTGCCCGATACTACCAGCAATCCGGCAGAAGACACACTGCAGGCGACGAATCGACTCCGGCGGTTGTTGGGAGCAGCCTCTCCTTTAACTGAGATTGAAGGACAACCTCAACCCACGCCTCCTCAGGTCGCCAATGTGGCTTTTGCTGCCAGTGGTATGGCTTCTTGGTATGGCCCTGGCTTTCATGGTCGTCGCAGTGCCAGTGGTGAAGTATTTAATCAAAATGCTTTGACAGCTGCCCATCGTACTTTGCCGTTTGGTACTCAAGTGCGGGTGACCAACCTCAGCAATAACCAGCAAGTGGTTGTGCGAATCAACGATCGCGGCCCTTATAGCCACGGACGAATTATCGATCTGTCGGCGGCGGCGGCGCGCCAAATTGGCTTGGCTCAAGCAGGGGTCGGTCGTGTGCGGATTGAGGTGTTGCAGTAAGTTACAACGGCAGTGGTCACTTTTTGGGATTCTGTCTAGCTTAGTATTAGGACTAGCTCTGAGGCCCCTTGCTATCGGTATCAGCGAGGGGCTTTTGAAGTTAGCTTGCAAAACGAACTGGTTTATTGAAGAGTCCGTTTGAGAATTCTGCAAAGCTTGTTTACAAAAACTAAATTGATAGACACTGTCATTGAGGCAAGATTCACAGAGGTCGCTTGTGCAGTTACTCAAAACCATTGAGGGGCTCCGCTGTAGCCTCGCGCAGTTAAGTAAAGAGTCGTCGGATCGCTTTCCGAATTCACCCAAGAAGTCTGTAGCGTTGGTTCCAACTATGGGGGCGCTACATGCGGGGCACCAAAGTTTAATTCACCGGGCTAGACAAGAAAACGATGTGGTTGTGGTCAGCATTTTTGTTAACCCGTTGCAGTTTGGCCCTCAAGAAGACCTAGCTCACTATCCGCGTAATTTAGCCGCCGACCAACAGCTTTGCGCTGCTGCTGGCGTAGATATTGTTTTTGCGCCGACGGCGGCGGCTTTGTATGGCGATGACGCCCAAAACCCAGAGTCGTTGACTCAGATCATTCCTCCTGCTCCGATGACGACTGTGCTTTGTGGGCCTTTTCGACCGGGGCACTTTCAAGGTGTGGCGACGGTAGTGACCAAGCTACTCAACATTGTGCAGCCAGATCGAGCCTATTTTGGGCGCAAAGACGCTCAGCAACTGGCGATTTTGCAGCGGTTGGTGCAAGACTTAAATTTGCCGAGTCAGATTGTGCCTTGTGCGATCGCCCGCGAAGCCAATGGCTTGGCCTATAGTTCTCGCAATCAGTATCTTTCGGCAACCGAGCGATCGCAGGCGGCGGTTCTTTACCGCAGTTTGCAAGCGGCAGCGGCGGCGTTTCAAACGGGCGTTCGTGATAGTGAAACTTTACTGAAAACGGTACAGGCCGAGCTTGAGACGGTACCTGAAATTCGAATTGAGTATGTAGAACTGGTACACCCTGAAACGTTAGTCCCTTTAAAAACAGTTGAGACAGTAGGGCTTTTGGCGATCGCAGCCTATCTAAGCCAAACGCGGCTGATTGACAATATGCTGCTGCGATCGCGCTTACCAATTATTGCGATTGATGGGCCAGCCGGAGCCGGGAAATCTACCGTAGCGCGGCAAGTTGCGCAAAAGCTAGGGTTGCTGTACTTAGATACCGGAGCCATGTATCGGGCAATTACCTGGCTGGCGTTGCAGCAGGGGATTGATCCTCAAGATCAAGTCGCTATGGCTGAGCTAATGCCGACGTGTCAAATTCAGCTTTCTAGCTTAGAGAATGACACCGAATCCCCCAATCCGTGGCCAACCCGGGTTTGGGTCAATCAGCAAGAAGTCACGCAAGCAATTCGCTCAGAGGTCGTTACTAAGCAGGTTTCAGCCGTTGCAGCTCAACCTATTGTTCGAGAAACTTTGTTAAAGCAGCAGCAGCAATACGGGGAAAAGGGGGGCATTGTCATGGAGGGGCGCGATATTGGCACTCATGTATTTCCGCAGGCGGAATTGAAGGTGTTTTTAACGGCTTCCGTTCACGAGCGAGCCAGACGACGGCAGCTTGATCTCAAGGCTCAAAACCAACCCCCCGTTGATCTAGAGGCATTAGAGCGAGCCATCTACGAGCGCGATCGCCAAGACAGTAGCCGTCAGGTAGCCCCTTTGCAGAAAGCGCCTGATGCAGTTGAAGTTCAAACCGATGGCCTCTCGATTGCTGCCGTAATTGCCAAAATTGTCAGCCTTTATCAAGCACGACTAGCTGGTTAAATTCATTTATGGCGATCGTCCAAGTCTAGAGACACTTTACTGGCTAAAAGCCGCTGATATAAAAGCTTTTCTTTTGCCTTCCGCCTGCCGCCCTTAGCTATAGCAGCCCTGGTCAAGCCAAAATACTAAACCAAATTCCGGCGGGTGCAGCTTTGGCTGCCCAAAAATCGCGGTAAAAAATGCGATCGCCCAAATGAGCCACAACTCCGCTACCGATGACTAAGCCAGTTGCCAGGTTGCAAAACAGCGTTATCTGGTGATGTTCTTCCGGTTCTACGACATCCTTAGAGAAAGGAATTCTAGCCATACAAATTTCAATCGGAAAAGGCATAGACGTTTGCGGTGTCAGCAACACCGGGCTAGACTGCCAGCTCGTGACCCGACCGAGAGCGGTTTGAGACAAAATCACTACACCCGCTGCTAAATGATTGATCTTAACCCAGAGCTTGTACTCAACGGCTACGGCTAGCGGGGCATCGGCAGAATCAAGAACGGCGAGATTGTGTACCCGCAGACTGACCTGATGCAGCGCCGCAATAGCGATCAGCCCGGAACTATCTTCTAGTAAATTTGAGGGCAGTTGCCCCTTTTCAACAGACATGCTGCTTGGCCCCTAGCATAGGGTGGGCTGAGCAGCGGCCTTGGCTAGATTAAGCTGACTAAGCGGTAGCTGTGTCATTGCGGGGAACCTTCTGAAAACAATGACTTTAGCTTATAAAGCTAGAGAGAAGAAATCGGGTGCTGTTTGGGTTAGCGGCTGAGCCAAGCGATCGCTTCTCGAATCCAATCTTCGGTATCAGCACTTTTGGGCAGAGCTGTGTTTTGGCCTACCGCTTGCAAAGCCTGGACAATTTCTCCGGTGGTGTATCCTAACGCTAGCAAAGTCATTTCAACTTCTTCTTGAATGCTAGGCGCAGGCCCAGCCAAGGGTGCCTGGGCTAACCCAGTTTGCTGTCGCCATTCTGAAAGCTTTGTCTTTAGCTCTAAAACAATCCGTTCAGCCGTTTTAGCGCCTACACCCGGCGTCCGCGACAATACCCGAATGTTTCCGGCCACCACTGACTGAACGAGCTCTTGCAGTCCTAACGTATCTAGCATGGCCATTGCCATTTGTGGGCCAATCCCGCTGACGCTGACGAGTTGGCGAAACAGATCTCGCTCAGGTCGTGAATTAAAGCCAAACAGCACCATCTGGTCTTCTCTGACCTGCAAGTGGGTGTGGATGTGTACAGGTTCACCGAAGGGCGGCAGCAAGGTCAGCAGCCGGGGCGTGACTTGAACATCGTAGCCAATTTGATTGACTTCTATCGTAATGATGACGCGCTGATTGCCCAGCTTTTGAATTTCGCTGAGAATGCCTTTGAGATAGCTGATCATAAATGAAAGGGCACTTAGGCAGTGAGCGCTTTAAGGCTGAGGAGAGCGCTTGGGGTTGTGTGCTTCGCGCGATCGCCCCACCCGTGTGCTAGTGCGATCGTTGTTAGCCGTCGGTGGTTGCAACTGCTGCCGCCCATTGCGAACGACCCTGAGCATGTCAGAAAACTGGCGCTCCATTTGTTGCAAGACATGGTCGGCGTAGGCGTCGGCTTCTTGCTGAATTTCTTGGGCTTCTGCCAGTGCCTGCTGGCGCATTTGCTCCCACTCTTGCTTGGCTTGCTGTCTAAGCTGCTCAATCTCAGCTAAAGTTTGGCTTTGCAGCGCGTCGCACTCTTGATTAACCTGATGCCGCAACCGTTGAGCCTCTTGCTCAGCCTGACGCATAATTCCCAATTCGTCTAAAATTTGAGCGGCTCGTTGCTCAGCCGCGACCACAATCTCTTCAGCAATTTGTTCTGCTTCTAGCAACAATTCTTCTCGGCGCTGCACGACCTGCTTGGCTTCTCGAAAGGCCGTGGGCAGGTTTAGCCTTACCATATCTAGCTGGTCAAGCAGCAATTCTTCATCGATCAGGGTGCGGCGGCTAAAAGGAATCCGAGGACTGTCTAAAACAATTTCTTCGATGCGGTTGAGCGCCTGCTGCAGATCTATATTTCCGGCTCCTGGAACAACGAGTTCCGGGGCAGGCTGTTCATTGAGGTTGGCATTGCTGGCCTGAGGGTTGATGCGAGAGGGTTCTGGACGTAGCATTTGTGGATATCAAGAGCAACATGCTGGGGAACGAGGTGATCAACGGGACCTCCGAATTTGGCAATTTCCTTAACTAGGCTGCTGCTAAGAAAACCATATTCGGTAGAGGTCGCCAAAAAAACCGTTTCTATTTCGTCAGAAAGAGTTTTGTTGGTGTGAGCCATTTGCAGTTCTTTCTCAAAATCAGAAAGAACCCGCAGCCCTCGCAGCAATACCTGCGCTCTTCGCATTCTCGCATAGGTTATGGTCAAACCGTCATAGCTATCAATTTCGACATTAGAAAGATGTGGGGTAGACTGACGAATTTGCTCAATCCGTTGGGCTACTGAAAATAGCGGAGATTTACCAGGGTTGTGAGAAACCACTACGACAACGCGTTCAAACAGGCGACAGGCGCGGGTAATGATATCTAAATGCCCAAACGTAATCGGGTCAAAGCTTCCAGGGTAGATAGCAAGCACGTTAGCCTCAGCCAGACTCAATGAAGGGATTATAGCGAACTAGAGAGACTCAGAGACTTCATATAAACAAGATCGCATCTTAGAGTTTCAGCCCCCACGGCGGGCTGATAACCGCTGCGTTCGTAAAGGCTGACGGCTTCTTTAAGCACGCTGGCTGTTTCAATCCAAACTTGGTGAAATTGCTGGGCTGCGATCGCCTGCTCTAGCTGCTGGAGCAAAAAACGGCCTAACCCCAAGCCGCGACTAGAAGGTTGCAGGTACATTTTGCGAATTTCTACGGCTCGCTGGCCGCGTTCGATTGGATAGTAGCCTGCGGTACCGACAATTTGCGCTTGCTGTTCGACTACCCAAAATTCGCCGCCTGTTTGCCAATAGTAAGTTTCGACTTCTAGGGCATCGCGATCGGTTTGTTCTGGCTCCCAACCCAAGCCATATTCGGCCAAAGCAGTTTTGATGACGCTGGCGGCGGCGGCGCGATCGCTGGGTTGCCAGTCTCGAATCAAAAAATCTCGATAGTGCAAATACATAAAACTAGCTGTGTACCCGTGGTTCGGGGTGCAGGGTTGCTAGTATATTGCTTTCAACCACCGCCAGTTCGGCAAGGCGTTGCTCAGCTTGCGATCGCTGAAAATAAGTGGTTGCCAGCGTCCAGTAAACCCCATAATGGCGAGCTTCAGAAGCCATCAGGCTGTGGTAAAACTGAGCCAAATCGGGTTCTGGGCAATGCTGAGCCAGCAGCCCCAAACGTTCATGGCTACGGGCTTCAATCAGCGCTGAAACCAAAAGCATATCTAACATGCGATCAGGTTCGTGGTGACGAATGTGAGCTTTGAGCGCGGCTCCGTAGGGGGGTGGCGGCAACGGCCCTAAGGCAATTTGGCGACGTTCTAGCCACTGATTGACCAATTCAAAATGGCTCAGTTCTTCTTGGGCGATCGCTGTGAGCGCTCTGACCAACGCCTGACTAGACGGATAGCGAAACATAAAGTTGAGCGCCGCACTGGCAGCTTTGCGTTCGCAGTGAGAGTGATCTAAGAGAATAATGTCTAAGTTGCTAAGAGCCTGCTGAAGCCAAGCCGCAGAGGTCGGTGCAACTAAAAATTTAATTTTGGTAGCAGGCAAAACTGACATTGACGCTGAAAGACAGGCTGTTCTCATTTTACAGTGGCAGGCCGTTGTCTAACGCCAGCAAGCCGCGATCGCAAGAGAACAGCCTAGAAAACTAGAAAAACAGAGGCATTAGGCGCTCAAAGCGGCGTTGTAGATTTGCTCGTTAGCTTTGACTGACTTTTCTAAATCGACTATTGGGTTAGGATAATCAACGCCTAGCCTTAGGTTAAAGCGTTTTTGTTCTGCAGGTCGCAGCTTGTAGGGTTCATGCACCTGCTTGGCCGGAACGTGGGCTAGTTCAGGTAGCCAGTGCTTAACATACGCGCCTTCAGGATCATAGTCTTTGGCCTGTTTAGGAATATTGAAGTAGCGAAAACCACGCGCATCGTTGCCGACGCCTGCCGTGTAGTTCCAGTTGCCGTAGTTGCTACAAACGTCATAGTCAATTAGCTGCGACTCAAACCATTCAGCCCCCATGCGCCAGTCGATGCCTAAATTTTTGGTTAAAAAACTAGCCACGTTTTGGCGGCCTCGATTAGACATAAAACCTGTATGCTTTAGCTCTCGCATATTGGCATCGACTAAGGGAAACCCTGTTTGTCCTTGCTGCCATTGCTGAAAGCGTTCTTGATCTTGCTGCCAGTCAATTTTTAAACCGCGCAGACCAGAAGGATAAAAGACGCGATCGCCATACTTCACACAGGCAAAGCGAAAATAATCACGCCACAACAGTTCAAAAATGAGCCAATAAGTAGACTCGTTTGAGGTACGCTCAGCCTCATATTGTTTAACCGCTTCATAGATGTGGCGAGGCGAAAGACAGCCCAACGCCAGCCAGGGCGAAAATTTGGTAGAGTAGTCAGCCCCTAACAGACCATTGCGGGTTTGTTTGTAGACTGACAACCCATCGGTTTGCCAAAAATAATGTTGCAGCCGTTCTAATCCGGCCAACTCGCCGCCCTTAAACGGCAACACGGCACGAGCATCGGCTATAGGAGTTTCTAAACCAAAGTCTGGCAGCGTGGGCAAGTTACCCGGTTCAAGCCCTTTTGGTAGTGCGGGGATCGCTTCAGGGGTGGCAAAAGTTGGATAGACGGCCCAGTTTTTCTCGACTGCTTTGCGAAAGCTGGTAAAAACGTCTGGTAGCTGCTCTGGTTCAAAGGGCAGATCATCTATGTGAATGAGCGTCGATCCCCAAAAAATTTCTGACTCAACCCCTAGCTTGTCTAGCGCATTTTCAAGAGCTGTTTCAACCGCAATTTCTTCGGCGGTGGCTTCTTCATGCCAGTAAACAGCATCAATCTTCAATTCTTTAACCAGTTGAGGAATTAGCCGCTCCGGATGGCCTTGCCGAATGACTAAATTGCTGCCTAACGATTGCAGCGATTGCCGCAGAACCTGCAAGCTTTCTAACAAAAACTGCCCGCGAAAAGCGCCTGTTTTGGGAAAGCCAAAAGCTGTTTGCCCAAACTGCCTGGGATCAAAACAATAAAGTGGAATGACCTGAGCCTGCTTCTGCAGCGCTTGGTTAATCGGCTCGTGATCGTGAAGCCGTAGATCGTTGCGATACCAGATAAGAATGCGCATTAGGCAAAAGCGGAGCCTGATGAATCAACTTCAGTATTCTAAGGAAAAGTGAATCGGACTGCCCACTTCACCCCACCCGACAGCGCTTTACCAAGCTGAGCGATCGCTAATTTTAATGAAAATTTTCTCTCAAATCACGAATTTTCCGATAGCTTAGGGGCCTATCCTAAAATTGTCCTAGGGCCTCGGCTAGGATAGAAACGGTTTGCTTAAAGTAATGAGAGTAAACCCCGCTTTAGTTGTCATGTCGCCTATCCACCGTCATCCGCTGGTTCTTGTTCATGGTATTGATGATACGGTTGCCGTTTTTGACTCAGCGATCGCGTATCTCCGACAGCAGGGGTGGTCTTCCTTTCATCCACTAAACTTGTTGCCCAATAACGGCCACACCGGATTAGACGTCTTAGCTACTCAGGTTGCACACTACATAGAACGCCGATTTCCGGCTGAACAACCCGTTGATCTTTTGGGGTTTAGTATGGGTGGCTTGGTCAGTCGCTACTATATCCAGCGGCTCGGCGGGCTAAAGCGGGTTGATCGATTTGTGACCGTTTCTGCCCCTCACCAGGGATCGTGGCTAGCTTATGGACGTTGGAACCAGGGCTGTGAGCAAATGCGTCCAAACAGCTTGTTTATTCAGGATCTTAGCCAAGACGTCAATATGCTTTCACAGCTGGCGTTCACCTCTATCTGGACGCCTTATGATTTGATGATCGTACCAGCCGAGAGTTCTCGACTGCCTGTGGGTCGTGAAATCAAAGTTCCTGTTTTGACCCATTCGGGTATGTTGACAAATAGAATCAGCCTGGCGGCTATTCATTCTGCTTTGGCGGTTTCAAGCTTGGCTAATACAGCTATGTCTCTTTAGAATTGGACAGATGATCAGTATCATCTGGAGATTGGAGACATCTAAACGTTCGCCGTACGCGTCAAGGATTTTTTCAGCGTTGAAACTCATTCAAAAGCGCCGTTTCCAGACGAGGACGGATTTAAAGGACCTGGACAAAGTTCTGGCATGGTTTGACCAGTTCCAAAGTTTGGCGCGATATCCCATCCCAGAAAATGTTTGGCTCCAGTGTCAGTTAGCGTTGGTTGAAGGGTTTACCAATGCGGTTCGTCATGCTCATCACAGTTTGGCTATAGAAACCCCCATTGAGATCGAGGTCATCGTTTTTTCTGAAGCTCTAGAAATTTACATTTGGGATCGAGGGCCAGGATTTGACGTACAAAGCTGGTTACGGAAGACGCCCAAAGTGATCGACAAAGATTCTGAAGGCGGGCGAGGGCTACGACTGATGGAGCGTATTGCCGATCGCTTTACCTACACATCTGAAGCCAATGGCAAAAACTGTCTCTATATTCGCAAAAGCTACCGTCCGATAGATTTGGAGTAGCCCACCCCAATTATGCGTCGCCTACCTGAGCGTAGCTCGCTTCGCCAAAAATTGCGCTTTCATGACAATAGAACTTAAACTCCAGTAGGTTATAAAACGGATCTTCTAGAAAAAAGGTGCGGTGCTCCAAAGCCGTGCCGACAAAACGGCGCTTGGGAGACTGATGAAACGAAAGATCGTTGGCTTCGGCTCTAGCTAGCAGGTTTTCCCAGTCGGCTTCTTGCCGAAAGACCAGGCCGAAATGGCGTGGATAAATTCCTCGTTGGGGGGTCAGGGGTTCACGGGTGACGTGGGCGACTAGCTGATGTCCGCCCAAATTTAGAATGACCGAACCTGGCGTTTCGCGTCCAACTTCGCAGCCCAAACCTTTGACATAAAATTCTTTGGTTTTACTAATTTCAGAAACGGGAAAAGCTAGATGAAAAAGAATAGAGTTCATGGCGGTGATCGTGCTGCTGACGAGTGAGTGACTCACTAAATTTAAGCCGTTGCAAGTTGGCAAAAGGCAACGGGTCGCTGTTGCTCGCGACCAATAACAATGGCAGTATTTCGTAAGCGATCGCTAGGTTTATCTTAGATCGAGCGTTAGGGTTTAGACTGCTGTTGTAGCACTGTTGATCTTGGACTGCTATGCCAATTTTGCCCGCTTTAAACGCTTGGTGGATAGCGATAGGGCTAAATAGCCTATTGCTAGCGATCGCCTGGTTTTTGCCTAAAAAACTACTAACGCCGGCGGGCTATCTACATGCTTGGCTGCTGGGCGTTTTAGTTTGGGGATGTTTGGGTGGGCCGGGTTATAGCGTGGTAATGGTCTACTTTTTAGCGGGATCTGCTGTCACCCGGATTGGCATGGCTCAAAAGGAGGCCGCCGGGATTGCTGAAAAGCGCTCTGGAGCGCGTGGCCCTGAAAACGTTTGGGGATCGGCGCTGACGGCTACGCTTTGTGCTGTGGGTAGCTGGCTGCTGGCAAACTGGGGCAGCGAACCGGGGCGGTCGTGGGGGATGGCTCTATTGGGACTTGGCTATGTGGCTAGCTTTAGCACTAAGCTCTCTGATACCTGTGCCAGCGAAGTGGGCAAAGCCTATGGCAAACGCACCTTTTTAATTACCACACTGCAACCCGTAGCCGCCGGAACGGAGGGAGCCGTTAGCCTTGAGGGCACCTTAGCGGGTGCGATCGCTTCTGGCGTGATTGCTTTGTTAGGGTGGTGGGTGGGGTTGATCCCGGTGGGGGGAATTGGGATTTGCCTGGTGGCTGCTTTTATAGCCACAAACTTAGAAAGCTTGATCGGGGCGACGCTACAAGAACGCTTTGACTGGCTCACCAATGAAGTGGTTAATATAATCAATACCTTGCTCGGCGCTGGGATCGCCATTGGGCTAGGCTGGCTGCTGATACAGATTGGTTGAATCCCAAAAACAAATCTTACGATACTCGGCAATGACTGATTTTTCTTGGTTAACGGCTAGTCACTTTGTCATGTTGGGGCTATTGCTGGTGTTTGCGATCGCCCACAGTGGCTTAGCGGCTCTTAGACCCAAAGGCGAAGCTCTGATAGGGCCTCGAGCCTACCGGGTTTTGTTTGCGCTGGTTAGCCTACCGCTAGCGTCAGTACTGATTATCTATTTCATTAATCACCGTTACGATGGTTTGCGGCTGTGGAACCTCCAAGGCACAGTAGGCATACAGACAACCGTGTGGCTACTGTCGGCAATTTCCTTTCTTTTTCTCTATCCGGCTACCTTTAACCTGTTAGAAGTCGCCGCGATCGCCAAGCCGCAGGTTCATCTCTACGAAACAGGCATCATTCGCATTACCCGCCATCCCCAAATGGTGGGGCAGGTCATTTGGTGCGTAGCCCATGCGCTCTGGCTGGGGACGTCGTTTATGGTGGTGACCTGCGCTGGGCTGATTTTGCACCACCTCTTTGCTGTTTGGCACGGCGATCGCCGTTGGCGCGATCGCTACGGAGAAGCCTTTGAAGCGCTCAGACAGCGAACCTCGGTGATCCCGTTTAAGGCGATTGTGCAGGGAAAGCAATCCCTAAAACTGCAAGAATTTATCCGACCTGCTTACCTAGGGGTGAGCGCTTTTGTGCTGCTGTTTTGGTGGGCACATCCGCTTCTGATTCGCGCCACACGGGCAACTGGCTGGTAGCTTATTGGTCAGGTTCTCCAAGCGCTGTAAAAGCAGAGCCTTCTTGGCTCAGGCGATGTTACCAGAACCCAACAAATCTCAAAGCATAAGTATTTTTTTATGGTCTGCCCACTTTATAATGATCCCAAGCCTTAAAGCAGCGTTTATTCATCAACCTAATTTAACTGAGACAATGTCCTCATCTGTCAACGATAAAACATTTAAAAATCAGGTTTTGCAGTCTTCTATTCCTGTTTTAGTGCATTTTTGGGCACCTTGGTGTGGGCTATGTCGAATGCTCAAACCTCTACTGAATAGCTTTCAGGCAGAGTGGGAAGGCAAAGTCAGGGTGGTCGATGTTAACGCAGATGAAAACCTCAAACTTGCTAACTTTTATCGACTCACCACTTTACCAACGTTGCTGTTTATCGAAGACGGTGAAGTTTGTGAACGGCTAGATAGCTTTCGCGGGCGCGAAGATCTCCGTCAAGCACTCGACACAATCATGCGGAGTCGCGCCGTTGCTAGCTATTTAGCGGCCAATAGCTTGAGTATTCCTGTGGTTACAGAAGTACCATTGCGAGACTAAGTCAAATAGCCTTCAATCAATAAATCAGCCCCTACCGACTGCCAGCTTAACCGCTCTAACTTGAGTGCTTGGGTCATCTTGTCCAAGCCTAAGTCTCCTACTGGGGTAGGCGCGTTCTGACCGCCGATAATTTTAGGGGCAACAAAAGCCCAAACTTTTTGCACAGCACCCGCTGCGATCGCTGCGGCGGCTAGCTGTCCGCCACACTCCCAAAGCACTGACAGCAATTCTCGCTGATACAGATAGTCCATTGCAGTGGCCGGGGTAAGTGTAGGCAGCGTGACGACTTCAACACCTTGCTGACGCAGATATGCTTGAAACGGCAAATTAGCCTCGGTTTCAGTTAAAACTAGAGTCTTGGCTTCCTCTACCTGCCAGAGGTGGGCGGTTTTGGGCAAGTTCAACTGCTGGCTCATGACGATACGCAGGGGATTGCGATCGCTTTGTCCATGACTGGTTAGGTGAGGATTGTCGCGCCGCACCGTATTACCACCGACAATAACAGCATCACAAATTGCCCGCAGTTGATGAACGGTAGCTCTGGCTTCCGGGCCTGTTACCCAGGCGCTATGACCAGAAGCAGCCGCGATTTTGCCATCTAAAGTCATGGCATACTTCAAAATGCCAAAAGGCTGGCGATGCTGAACTCGATGAACAAACGCTTCATTGATCTGCTGGCAAGCCGCTGCTTCTAAGCCGACAAAAACTTCTAGCCCCGCTTGACGCAAACGGTTGATACCCCGACCGGATACGCGCTCATCAGGATCCACCATCCCCACATAGACCTGGCGAATGCCAGCCTGAATAATGGCCTCTGTGCAGGGGGGTGTACGGCCATAGTGATTACACGGTTCTAAGTTGACGTAAAGAGTTGCTCCAACAGCGCGATCGCCCGCTGCCCTTAGGGCAAACACTTCAGCATGGGGTTGTCCCGCTTGGGGATGAAAGCCTTCACCGACGATCGTAGCCTCTTGGGTAATCACCGACCCCACCAGGGGATTCGGGGCGGTGTAGCCTGCTGCTTGCTGAGCCAAGGTTAGGCAGCGCTGCATCATGGTGCGATCAAAATCGGTAAACACAGCTATCTCTCGCTCCCAGTTGAAAACGCTTCTTCCTCAGCCTAGCGTGGTGGCTACCCGGTTTGAGTGAAAGGTTTGCAACGGAGAACTTTGCCTCTTGCCCGTCTTTAGAGCGATTCTTTTTTAAGAAAATTGTTGCCCGACTGTCGCTACTAGCGCTGACACGCTTCAACGATTGCAAGCCGCTGATAGAAAAGCTTTTCTTCTGCCCTCAGCCTTCTGCACTTTGGCGATCGCTGAGCTAGAGGCATCCGAGCAGCCAAAAGCTAAAAAGCCCGTGACGCTGAGTTGTCAAACGGGCTTAAAGATATTTATTTTTGCTAGAATTTCGTGTTTTTTAATCAACCTAACTAAACTGAAACCCACTCTGCTTCGTTTTCTGGAGCGGCTTTTTGGAAGACTTTCTTGAGCAGGATAGAAGGTAAAGTCACAGGCCACAAAATAGTCGCTAGTAGAATCACAAACCAAAGTCCTAAATCGTTTTTAGCGGCAGATTCATCCTTAGCAAACCCATAAACCATGACCGAAAAAACAAAAGAAGCCGGCAAAAAATAGAGCATTGTTTTGTTCTTGAGAGGAGCTTTCTGTGTGTGATATTAGTTTTGCTGATTTGTCTAAAAATGACTTGAGGGGGATTACTGAAATCGAGTATCCGTATATTCACGGCTATCAACAACTTCGATTATTAAGTACAAACCTGCTTTCAGGTCTATCTGCTGAGCCGTTGTCATTGGCTGCTATTGGCGGTTAACAAATCGCGTGAGTTGGATCAACCAAATCAAGCTATTCTGCTAATGCTTGACAGCGCTCAATCAGGGTTGTGGCAACTATTGCTATCTCTCAAGGTACGCGCTGTGACTGTTTTATTCGTCAGGGATAGTAGCTGCCCTGACTGCTATCGAACCGCTGCATACGCCGACAAAGATATCAAAGTTATCTTTACGGTTATGTTGGTAACAATTCACTTTTAGACGCTCACTCTAACGCCCTCGCCCAGAGCGGGCGAAGGTCTTCAGTCTGCTCTAATGCCTCTTTTTCTACTTTGGGAAAAAGAACTGGGGTATCCCGTTTTTTTAGCTCCCGCTTCAAATCCTGCTCCCCTGTTTAGGCGCAGAACATGGATTGGCTCCGCTTTTTAAGCAAAGCTGACCCGGGCTGGGCTATTGCTAGAGATGGTTGCGCCTCGAATGCTTGAAGTTCTGTTTATGAAAACTTCGAAGCGTCAGCCGATTCAGCCTGAGTGTAGCTAGCGGCCAGTTGTTTTGGCCCTAGACGTTCATACTTTTCAAAAGGCTGATGAATCCAGGGGTTGTTGGGTAGATAGTCTATATAGTAGTCAGGCTTGATGAGCGAACAGGCTTTGTACCAAAGCACCGCTGTGCGCATTTCATCAATGTAGAAACCGTACTTGCGATCGAGCCATACCAGGGAGCGCTCTAGGCTAAAGCCTGAATCCACTAAATCATCAACCACGAGAACCCGATTGCCCAAATTCGCCGTTGTCATGCTCAGATCGCGTGAGAAGGTGATGGCTCCTCGGTTTTGCTTTTCGGGGCCGCTGTAAGAAGCTGTTGAAAGAATGGCCAGGGGCAGATCAAACAAGCGGCAGAGAATGTCACCAATGCGCAAACCGCCTTTGGCTAAGCAGACAATTTGATTGAACTGCCAGCCGGATTCGTAAATTTGTAGCGCCAGTTGCTCAATTTTTTGGTGGTAGTCTGACCAAGTGATATACAGATCGGACATCGTCTATCGATAATAGGGGAGCGCCGAAGGGCAAGATAAACCCCAATCTTATCCGAAAGCAGTGACTTCGTGTTCAGCTAATCGGTTTAGAAACAGGGGGCGATCGCACTGGCGCATTTATTGTTTATGGCTCAAGGCTATGACCCGTTCTTCAGCAGATTCTGGCTCAGCTAGTAATCCCGTGGCTAAACTCAGCTTGACGACCAAGCTTGCCTATGGCGCAGGGGACTTAGGCCCAGCGATGACGGCCAACATCCTGGCTTTTTTTCTGCTGTTTTTCTTTACTAACGTGGCGGGGCTGAATCCGGCTTTGGCTGGCAGTATTTTGCTGATTGGTAAAGTCTGGGATGCGATTAACGACCCCATTGTGGGGGTGCTAAGCGATCGCACCCAATCTCGCTGGGGTCGCCGCTATCCCTGGATGATATTTGGCGCAGTGCCTTTTGGCTTGCTGTTTATTGTGCAGTGGTTGGTACCGTCTACCAATGCCTGGGTGTTGTTTGCATACTATGTTTTAGTGTCCATTCTCTTCAATGTGGCCTATACCGCCGTCAACCTGCCCTATACCGCTTTAACCCCAGAGCTAACCCAAGACTACAACGAACGTACCAGTCTCAATAGCTTTCGCTTTGCCTTTTCTCTGGGGGGTAGCATTGTTTCGCTGATACTGGCGCAAATTATTTTTTCGCAGCTAGCAGGCAATCCGGTTGGTCAGTATGTAGCGTTAGCCAGCATTTGTGCAGTTTTGTCTATTGCTTCACTGTTTTGGTGCGTTTGGGGCACCTGGAGCCGCAGCTATGCAGCGACAGGTCGCGATCAAGGAGAGCAAGCCGCTGACAATACCCCTTTTGCCGAACAGCTAAGAATTGCCTTTCGCAATCGCCCCTTTTTGTACGTTATTGGGATTTATCTCTGCTCTTGGCTGGGGGTACAGGTGACAGCCGCCATTATTCCCTACTTTGTCGTCAACTGGATGGGGCAACCAGCCGCCGTTTTTACTCAGGTTGCCTTGGCCGTTCAAGGAACCGCTTTAATTATGCTGTTCGTTTGGGATGCCATTAGCCATCGGGTGGGTAAAAAGGCGGTTTACTTTATGGGTATGGTGCTTTGGATTGCTGCCCAAGCGGGTTTGTTTTTTCTTCAGCCCGATCAGATTGGCCTTATGTATGGGCTGGCTGTTGTGGCTGGTTTGGGTGTTTCTACGGCCTATTTGATTCCCTGGTCAATGATGCCCGATGTGATTGACCTAGACGAGTTGCAAACCGGAAAACGGCGGGAAGGCGTCTTTTACGGTTTTATGGTGCTGTTGCAAAAAATTGGCCTAGCGATTGGTTTGTTTTTAGTAGGCCAAGCGCTAGAGATTTCTGGATTTCAAGAAAGTGTAGCCGGACAGCCAATTCCGATTCAGCCCGATTCAGCCCTGTTAGCAATTCGAATTTCTATCGGGCCGCTGCCCACCATTTGTCTGGTGCTGGGCTTAATTTTGGCCTACTTTTACCCAATTACCCGTACGGTTCACGCCGAAATTTTGCTAAAACTGGCCGAGCGACACCAACAGCAAGAAGGGTAATATTGTTGGCGGTGAGTCAATCACTAGCTGGGTTGACTTGTTCTTCTTTGGTCAGTCTCAGAAAAATTGACGAATTGACGTTGTTTTGGCTTACGAGAAATCTAGGTCTGCTGCCAATTTAAGTAGAGAGGGTTATAGCTATAGCCACTAAGGTAGTCGCGCTACGGGGGGTGGCGGATGTTCATAGCCCCCAAAAGCTAAAACGCTAGCTGAGGCGTTCTGATTGCGGCGCGGGATAGGTAAGAGAACCGGACTTTGCCTCAGATCCTAAAGTGACTTTGACCACAAAGATTGTGATCACCGTGGCTACAAAAATACCTGCCGAAGTGATAAAGCCTGCCTTCGCTACAGGAATACTTTTGCGAACCGCTAGAATCGTCAGTGCAAATACGGTAGCAATAAACAACCGCGAAACCAGCACCATTCGCGGAAACGCAATGCCGACGACGATTAAGATGAGGCTAAAAGAAATCGCCAGTAGCGAAACTTGTAACCGTTGCCAATAGATGCTGCTAGCTTTAGTCGCAGAATATTCGAGCGGTAGATAAAGCCGTCGGCTAAACAACCGCACCAGGTCTTGAAACATAAAGAGCAGGGCACTGGCTAGGGTGACAAAGGTGGAGATCCATTGAATGGAGGCCATTGACAGGGTGCTACCAATACCGAGATCTGCTACTAATGCGATCGCGCTACTTAGGCCATAGGCGATCGCGGTAGCAGCTAAAATCCAGGCAATATCCAGTAACAAACTGGCCACAATCCGACTGCTACGTGAAGTTCTCCCCCGCTCAGCTACAGAAAGCGGGCGGTCAGCAGTCAGTACTCGAGAAGTAGATAACTTGGGGGATGCCATAAAATACTTGCCTACAGATATTACGAGCAGGTCAGCAGACTTTACCGCTTAGGCACCCTGACGGAGAAATCAGGTCTTTTTCGTAAAGTTTAGATGATACTTTAATCAAGGTTAGGAAAAGTTGAGCAAAGCTTACAAGGCCGTTCATGGAAAGTTCACAAAATACTCGTAGTTTTTTAATTTAGCTACGGTTTTTTCAATTCAGACAGCGTGATTTTACGGAGAGACTTAGTCGAATGGCTCTAAGCCTCCTAGCGTGGCCTGGTCTGCGGCGGCTGCAACAGGTCTAAATTTTCTGGCAGGATCTCTCGTCTAGGGGTGGTTTCTGAGCAGTTCAGCCAGATAAACTGTCTACTCGGTAGGCGCATTTTAGGAGTGAGTAGCTCATGGAAGTTAAACAAAAGGTGGAACTGTTGCGGGAAAAGTACCAGGCTTCCAGTGAACGGTTAAATCCGCCCTCACCCCTCAAGCCCGTTTGGACGCTCGAAAACAGCGAGGAGCTTTACCGCATTCAAGGCTGGGGCGATCCCTATTTTTCGATTAATGCGGCAGGGCACATTACCGTTTCTCCTAAAGGCGATCGCGGCGGCTCGTTAGATCTTTTGGAACTGGTCGAAGCGTTGAAGCAGCGCAATTTGAGTCTGCCGATTCTGATTCGTTTCTCCGATATTTTGGAAGACCGCTTAGAGCGATTAAATGCTTGTTTTGCCAAGGCGATCGCCCGGTATCGTTACAGCGGTGAGTATCGCGGCGTTTTTCCAGTTAAGTGTAACCAGCAGCGCCACCTGGTAGAAGCGCTGGTGCGCTTTGGCAAGCCGCACCGCTTTGGTTTAGAAGCGGGTTCAAAGCCAGAGTTGATGATTGCTTTAGCTACTTTAGATACGCCAGGGGCTTTGCTGATCTGTAATGGGTATAAAGATCAGGAATACATTGAAACGGCCATGCTGAGTCAGCGCTTGGGCCAAACGCCTATTATTGTGCTGGAGCAGCTAGAAGAAGTCGATCTGGTAATTGCGGCGAGTCAGCGGCTTAACATCAAGCCGATTTTGGGCGTTCGCGCCAAGCTCAGCGCTAGAGGTATGGGCCGTTGGGGAGGATCCGCGGGCGATCGCGCTAAGTTTGGCCTTACTGTACTTGAAATTTTAACCACCGTTGAACGGTTGAAAGCAGCTAATATGCTGGACTGCTTGCAGCTCTTGCATTTCCACATTGGTTCTCAGATTTCAGCCATTAGCACGCTCAAAGATGCCCTGCGTGAAGCGGCTCAAATTTATGTAGAGCTAGCCAAGCTCGGCGCTAAAATGGGCTACCTCGATGTGGGCGGCGGGCTAGGGGTAGATTATGACGGCTCCAAAACCAATTTTCACGCTTCTAAAAACTACAGCATCCAAAATTATGCCAACGATGTTGTCGCTGAAATTAAAGAAGCTTGCGACGCCAGCAGTGTGGCTCTACCGACGCTGGTGAGCGAAAGTGGTCGGGCGATCGCTTCGCATCAATCTGTTCTGGTATTTGATGTACTCAGTACCAGCAACGTTCCCAGCGGCCCACCAGAACCTGCTAGCGAAGCCGATCACCTGATTGTGCGCAACCTTTACGAAACCTATACCGCCATCAATCCGCGCAACTACCAGGAGGCTTACCACGATGCTGTGCAATTTAAAGAAGAAGCAACCAGTCTATTTAGCTTTGGCTATTTAGGACTACGAGAGCGAGCCAAAGCCGAGCGGCTGTTTTGGGCTTGCTGTGAGCGAATTTTAGCGATCGTGCGCCATGAAGACTATGTTCCCGACGATCTCGAAGATCTCGAAAAAATCATGGCCTCTATTTATTATGTCAATTTGTCGGTGTTTCAGTCGGCTCCTGACAGTTGGGCTATTGGTCAACTTTTTCCCATTTTGCCGATTCATCGCCTCAACGAAGAACCCACTTGCCGGGGTACGCTGGCCGATCTAACCTGCGATAGCGACGGCAAGATCGAACAGTTTATTGATCTGCGCGATGTTAAATCGGTGCTAGAGCTGCATCCCCTTCGCCCCAATGAACCCTACTATCTCGGTATGTTCCTCAACGGTGCTTACCAGGAAATTATGGGTAATTTGCATAATTTGTTTGGCGATACCAATGCTGTCCACATTCACCTGACGCCTAAAGGCTACCAGGTAGAACATGTGGTTAAAGGCGACACTATGAACGAAGTGCTGGGCTATGTGCAGTACGACGCTGAAGACCTGATTGAACAACTGCGGCGACGCTCTGAGCGAGCCTTGCAAGACCAAAAAATTACGCTACAGGAGTCGCAAATGCTTTTGCAAAATTACGAGCGTAGCCTCAGCCGCTATACTTACCTGGCTTAGTGAGCCGCTTTATTCCCCCTAAATAACCCAAATAGCCACGAGGAGACGGATCTCTCCCTCTCTTCGTGGCTAGTCATGACGTAGCGATCGCTGCTTTTGGCAAAGCAAAGCTTTGGCGCAGAGGGGCGGTTTGTTTTTGGCAATGCCCCCTGCTGCCTTATTAATAGGGCTTATTAATAGGGATTGTTTAGCTGCCTAGGCGAGCTACGATGTCGTTGCGCAAACTACGGGGCATTAGTACCCGACTAACCACGTGAATCACCCCGTTGCTAGCCTGAATATCAGGCTGTACGACGCTAGCATCGTTGACAATCACGCTGCTGTCGGTCACCAGCACCGCTAAACCGCCGTTGAGAGACTCCACCTTACCGCTTGACAGGTCGCTGGACATCACCTCACCTGGAACGACGTGGTATTCCAGAACGCGTTGGAGCAAGTCTTGATTTTCTGGCATCAGCAACAGATCTAAGGCACCTGCAGGCAACTGAGCAAAAGCGGCATCCGTCGGCGCAAAGACGGTAAACGGCCCATCGCCCGAAAGTGTACCTGCTAATTCTGCTGCCTGAACGGCTTGAACCAGGGTGTTAAATGCCGAATTGCTAGCAGCAATTTCAACAATCGTCATACCGCTGGTATCAACTGCCTGGGGTTGGGATTGCTCCGCTGGCTCAGGCGTTTGCAGTGGATCTCTCGGATCGGTGGGACGCAACGAATCGGCGGGGCCAGGTTCTTCCATAGGATCCAGTGGCGCTCTGTCTTCGACTGGCTCGGTGGGGTCAGCCTGCTGCAGAGGATCTCTTGGATCCGTCGGACGAGTAGAATCAGCCGGATCCATGCCTTCTGAAGGATCCAATGGTGCTCTGTTTTCGACTGGCTCGGTGGGGTCAGCCTGCTGCAGAGGATCTCTTGGATCCGTCGGACGAGTAGAATCACTCGAATCGCTTTCGCCTAAAGGATTCATGGGTTCAGTTTCTGCGCCTGGTTCCATTGGTTCAGGCATTTGCAGCGGATCGCGGGGATCGGTGGGATCGAGTTCTTCAGAATTTTGGGCGTAAGTATCAGCCGAGGTCAAATTCGACTGCACCGCTTCAGAAGTGGCTGACGCCGGAGCGGCGATCGCTAGGCCAAGCGTACCTGCCAGAGCCGCAAGACCCTGAACAACTTGGCGAGATCGGATAGTCACCATCTTTTATTCTCCTTCACAAAAAGTTTAACGTTTCTTCATAAATTAATTCAGCACCCTATGTTTAACCTCTGCCATTGGGCTTATATGTCCCTCAAGGCTAATTTTGAGCTGGCTAAATTTTAGGAAAGCAGCCCCCGGACACGGCTGAAACCTCAAGGGTGTTTGAAGCGAAGCCAGGGTACGGATTTGGGCGGAGGCTCGATTAGAGGGCAGAATTCGCTGGATTTACTGAAAAAATTGCCCCCATAGGCACTTCAGGGCGATCGCGTTGCTGAGGCATTTAACTAGAGGGCTAACCTGCTTATGTCAGGGAACCTTTATCTCACTGCTCGCCGTAGGGCGGCACTGATCAAATCGACGCTAAACGTTAGCAGCACAAAGGCTATCAGCGTGATCACTAGCCCGCCATAGTCAAAGCTGCTTAGTTGCTCAGTTAGCAATCGCCCTAGGCCACCTGCCCCTACTAGACCTACCACGGCGGTTTCACGCAAACAAACCTCCCAGCGATAGAGCGTATAGGCGATAAATCGCGGTAAATTTTCGGGCAGCAGGCCATACAAAATGGTTGCTAGGGCTGAAGCCCCAGCAGTACGCAGCGATCGCGCGGGTCGGTCGTCTGTATTTTCGTTGACCTCTGCCATCAGCCGTCCCAAAATGCCAAAGTTGTGCAACCCCAGCGCCAGCGCCCCCGGCAAAATCCCCGGAAAGAACAGATAGAGCAAGACCAAAGCCCAAATGGGGGTGGGAATGGCTCTGGCGACCAAAAGGGTAAGCCGACTCAGCCCTAAAATGCTCCATCCGGCTAAGTTTCTGTTCGCCTTTTGCCCGATGGGCTGCAAAACCCCCCCGGCTAGCCAAATCGTTTGCGCTGCCAAAAAAGAAAAAACCAGGCCACCCAACCCGGCCAAAGCGATCGCCAATACCGACATCGCCACAGTTTGTCCGGCCAGATCTAAAAGAGTGTATAGCTGTTGGAATGTTAGGCCTCTAGGCTGGGCTTCAGCCAGAATAGCCTGCAACAGTTTGCCCGTGCGATCGCTGACGAGCAGGTGCCAATCGAGTGATAGCCGCCAAAAGCAAAGCGGAATAGCCAGAGCGATCGCAATCAGAGAAAGGTTGACGAAGACAGCATGGCTGCCAGGGAACTGGAGAGCGCCCAGGGCAAATCTGTTAGCCTTTCTTTTGGCTTGTGGGGGGTGCAAGGGGATCATTTCAGCCGTTTGCATCAGCGCGTTAGCGGCGGATGCGGAACCCGGTAGCCCTAGATCAGATCCTGATTTGCTAGATTGCCGGGAGGGCAACTGGGGAGCTTTGACGGAACTGACGTTTTGGCGAGGCTGGGTTTGTAAATCTAGCCGACTGGTAAACCCTAGCTGGCGGCGCAGTAGCCCACTCCAGGCATCGACTGCGCCATTGAGCAGAATTAACGCATAAAAGCTGGTCCACAACTCTTGGTAGCGCAGCGATTGCAGGCTGAGCAATATTTGATAACCCAGGCCACCTGCCCCAATGACCCCTAAAATCGCCGCTGAGCGCAACGAACACTCAAACCGATAGAAGCTATAAGACAGCAGGTTGGGCAATGCTTGGGGTAGTAAACCATAGCAAAAGGCACTCAGCGGCGGTACCCCAGCACTGATCAGCGCTTGCAGCGGTTCGTGAGGGGTTTCATCCAAAATTTCAGAAAACACCTTGGCCACAATGGCGCTAAACGGAATAGCGATCGCCAGCACTGCTACCAGCGGATCTAGCCCCAGCAGGTTAAGAAAAAAGAGACCCCAAATCAGTTCATGAATCGCCCGAGGAGCGGCTAGGGCAGCCCGGATCGTCAGCCAGATGGGCTGGCCCGGATGAAAGCGTTGCGGCTGAGGCCAAAGGGTGCGCCACCAGACCGCCGAAGCCAAAATGCCCGCCACCAGCCCTAGCGCCAAACTCAGCACTGTTCCGCAAACAGCGTAGGCCAGGGTAACTAGCGTAGCTTGGCCAATCAGGTGCAAAAATTCTGGACTGAGTTCAGGCTGCCAGCTAGCTTGCAAAAACTGCCAAAATTGGGGCCAGCCACCCAGATTAACCAGCGATCGCTGTCCCCAGCCTGTTAAGCCAAAAGAAACAGCGATCGCGATCAGCGTCCCTGCCAGCCAGCCAATATGGCTCAATCGGTGGTCAGGACGTGGCCGTCGGCAAGGCATAGAGATCTTGAAATAGGCGATCGCTCGCCTCAGCCACCGGGCAATCAAACAAAAGGGTGCCTGCCCGTAAACCAATCAGGCGATCGCAGTGGCTGAGGGCAAAGTTGACATCATGGAGACTCACAACCAACGTCTTGTCGGTGGTTTCGCACAGGTGTTTGAGCAAATCCATCACCTCGCGCGATCGCTCAGGGTCAACGCTAGCGATCGGTTCATCTGCCAACATAGCGACCGGATCTTGCACCAGCACTCGCGCCAGTGCTACCCGCTGCTGCTGCCCACCCGACAGGCGATCGGTTCTGGCATAGAGCTTATCAGCAATGCCTACTTGTGCCAGTGCCCGCGTCGCTACTTCAACCTGAAGCGGCCAGACAAGCGACCAGACTGCTTTCCATAGCGGCCAGCGCCCCAAATGTCCTGCATTGACGTTGTGGACAACGGCCAAATGACTAATCAAGTGATGCTGCTGATAAACCGTACCGATTTGACGCTGAACTTGCCGCCGTTTGAACAGCGGCATCTGCGCCAAATTGTGCCCCATTATGCGAACCTGGCCTTGAGAGGGGACTAAGCTACCATTCAACAAACTCAGCAGCGTACTTTTACCAGCCCCACTTGGCCCAACTAAGGCTACTCGTTCACCCGGATAAATCTGGAGTGAAATTGCCGTTAGCGCTGTGAGCGAGCCAAACTGGCAGCTTACTTGACTCAGTTCAAACAGGGGAGATATGGGGTTACCCTCCGTACGTCTCTCCACAGCCTACTGAATTTTGCCAATTTCTCGAGCGACCTGCTCAATCTGGTCGTAGTTGCTGTTTTGAGTTTCAATAAATCGCTGAGCGCCAAACAGCGCTAGGATTTCTTGGTGTTCTGGGTTGTTGGCGTCGAGGTTGAGCAAAGCTGCCTGCACCTTGGCCGCAAAGCCCTCACCGTACTCGGCGTCAACAGCCGGATTAATCACCCAGTGATAGTCATAGTAAGCCGGGGTACGCCAAATCACGTCTACCTGGCGGGTATCGATCGCCCCTTCTGCCAAGCGGGTTTGCCAAACTTGCTCATTGAGTACCCCCACTTCGTAGGTGCCTGCTTCCACCAGCTTGATGGTGGCATCATGATTTCCCGAAAAGCCGACCGATCCTTCAAAATCGCTCAACTCAACCCCAGCCTGCTTGAGAAAATACTGAGGCATTAACCGACCCGATGTGGAAGACTCGCTGCCAAAGGTAAAGGTATGGCCTTTGAGCTGCGCTAGGTCAGCCAGGTTACTGAAAGGGGTCAGCCCACTAGCGGCATTGGCGACAAAAACGCTGTGAAACTCGGCGTCAATTTCGCGCTGGGCGATCGCCGTTGCCCCAGCGACCTGTAACCGAGCTTGCACCCCCGTTAACCCCCCAAACCAAACCAAATCTAAGTCACCTACTTTGAAAGCTGTAACAGCGGCGGTGTAGTCAGTAACGGGCACATATTCAACGGCAACCCCTAGCTCGGCAGTGAGATAGTTAGCCAGCTTTGGATAGAGCCGCTGTAGCTTTTCAGGATCTTGATCAGGAATAGCGCTGACGGTGAAAGCTTCTACGCTGGCCGGGGTGGAGGCAGATCTATGGGTGGCTGATGGGTCTGAGTTAGTTGCGCAAGCTCCCCAGAGCAGGGAACTGCCCAATAATGCCAAAACGACAGATTTACGAAAACGGTTACCAGTCATGTTCCTTGACAAACAATTTTGACCAACTTAGCCGCTAAGCCAGCGCCGACAGCGCTAGCTGGCTGGAGCTGAAAGGCTTACTGCGATTAGTAACTAGCTAGCTAAAACGCCTACATTTACCGGAGACTTGAATCCTTGCTAGCGTCATGCCACCCTAAGGGGCGTTGTATCGTGGGGTGGGGTGGACATGTCATCCTCATGGTTTTATGCGTATCCGCAACTTGAAGCGGGTCTTTTAGTCAAACGCTATAAGCGCTTCTTTGCCGATATTGAACTGGATTCTGGCAGCCTGATCACGGCTCATTGCCCCAACACAGGCCCGATGACAGGTGTTTGTCAGGTTGGTAGCCGTGTTTTAGTTTCCCGCAGCCTGAATCCTAAGCGCAAGCTAGCATACACCTGGGAAGCAATCGAGGTCAACGACAGTCAGCCGACTTGGGTTGGAATCAATACAGCTTTGCCCAACCGGGTTGTGCGAGCCGCTTTAGAAGCCAACCTGTGGCCGCAGCTAGAGCCTTACACAGCCATTAAAGCTGAGGTACCTTATGGCCGCGATCGCAAAAGCCGCATCGACTTTTTGCTGCTGAATGAATTGGATCCGGCAGGGATGCCCACCTATGTGGAAGTTAAAAATACCACCTGGGCGCAGGGCAAACAAGCTTTGTTTCCAGATACGGTGACCACTCGTGGTCAAAAGCACTTGCGAGAACTCACAGCTTTGCCGCCTGACGCTAGAGCCGTAATGCTGTATTTCATCAATCGGGGAGACTGCCTAGAGTTTTCTCCTGGTGATAGCGCTGATCCAGCGTATGGGCAACTGCTGCGGCTGGCGATCGCGGCTGGGGTTGAAGTCTTGCCCTGTCGCTTTGAAATTACGCCTGTAGGCATTGCTTATCAGGGTTTGGCAAAGCTAAAACTGCCCTAGCCAGAGTAAAGCGCGGCGTTTGCCTCAGTCTTTACTCCTCGGCTAGTGAGCAGGTTGCTCAGAACGCTAGCAGGAAAATTTACAAACGTCTGGAAATCGCCAGACTTTGCATTTCTTATTTTTTATCGGAGTTTTCCCCATGTATTCCACAGAGTTTCCACAGCTTTCCCCAAAGTTTTCCACAGGTTGTTTAGAGTTTTCCACAGGTTTTGACGCTGGCATCAGAGTCTCACGGATTTCTTTGGATTTTTCAGGCAGGGCGAATTGTTTCTCAGGAAAGCAGCTTCTTCATAAAGTAATGTAAGCAAAAACTGTCTGAAATACCTATTGCCTCGTAAACCTTGAGTTTATCTGAAGTTTATTGCAATACTTCGCAACATTGACAACCCTACCCCCCCATAGCGCACAATGATGCGACTACCAGATGAAAGCGCTTCGCCCTCAGCTTGTGTTTTTGCTTCCCAGCTTCGGGAAAGGCACGAGTGCAGGCCAGTTTGGCGCTGATTTGGGCTGTCTGTCAATCAGTGCCAACTTTAAAGCCATTGATTTATCTGCCTGAAAATTTGCTCCATGCCGTAACTTTTGAGGTTCCTGATGAACACAACGATTAGCATCTTGGCCGAGATTCCTGAAGAACTGCACGAGTCCCTCAAGTGCTTTTTAGACACCCATCCCGCGTGGGATCAAGACCGGGTTTTCTCAGCTGCGCTCTCTCTTTTCTTGTTACAAAATAGCGACGGCGATCGCCGTGCTTCCCGTGTCTACCTAGATACGCTGTTCAACTACGCCGCGTAAGTTTGGCTATAGCGTTAAGGGCGATTGGTTAACCGTCCTTAACGTGACTCAAACCACTGATCGGACGTTGACCTTATTTTTTCTTTTAGAAATTTTCTTTTAGAAATATTTTTTGACTGAGCACTTATCCGTAGAAAGGTGTATCCAATTTGTCTGCAAGCTGGGTCTACAGGGCTGAATGATGAATAGAACAATTAAGCTGGTCGTTTTGCCAGTGCGGATATAGTATAAAAAAAGCGATAAGTCAACTTAGTTTATTTAATTATGTCGGTTAATCCTGCCCTGGTTTCAACAGTGGCAGTGCAGGGCGCTCTGACACTTCGGCAAATTTTTGCAACTGTAGACGCTCAGAGCTGTCCCCATAGCTACAACTTTCACATGCATACGGTTTGCTCAGACGGGCAGCTAGAGCCAGAGGCGCTTGTGGAGCAGGCAATTTCGATCGGATTGGTAGAATATGCCATTACCGATCATCACAGCGTCAGCGGCTATAGTCGAGCCAAAGCTTGGCTAGAAGATTGGCAGTGGCGTCATCCTGCGTCCATTCGAGGCAAGTCTCGTCGCCGAGCAGCTCTGCCTCGCCTGTGGTCAGGCGTAGAGATTACAGCCCTGCTGCTAGAAACCGAGGTTCATATTCTTGGCTATGCCTTTGATATCGATCACCCTTCGATGCAGCCTTACTTACAAGGCTATAGTCGTCGCGACAGCGATCGCGCGGCTCAAAAAGTGATCGCAGCCATTCAGCAAGCCAATGGACTGGCCGTTTTAGCGCATCCTGCTCGCTATCGACGTTCTGCTGAGGAATTGATTCAGGCGGCAGCCCAAATGGGCATTGATGGGGCAGAAGCCTATTATGCCTACGACAACCCCGCTCACTGGCGACCCAGTCCGGACAAAACGCGCACCGTCGAATATTTAGCCCGATCGCATGGCTTGCTACGCACCTGTGGTACCGATACGCATGGTAAAAGCCTACTGAAGCGGCTATAGCTAGGCGCGTGGGTGTAGCGATAAGCCTATACAGCTTTACACAGTCATTTAAAGTCAACTTTCCCAGGCAGGTCAGCCTGGGAAGACATAGTTGCTATCAGCGGCGATCGCCTGATTAGCGGCTACTTGGGCAGGCTTTCAAAAAACATGAGTCCAATCAAACCCGCACTCATTAAAGCCATAATCAAACCCAAACCCAGCGCTTGACTAATCGCTGTACGGGATAAAGAAGCTTTCATGTTATTTAGCTCACAAATTTAGATGAGAGCACAATAGCATTTGTTAAAGAGGCGCTACGGAAAGTGAATTAATGCTTCATAAAGTTAATACTTCGTTACGTTATTGCCGCCAAGGCTGGCTTCGCCTGACTCGGCTCGGCTACTAGCTATTTGCTCAAAACATCTGCTCTAGACGGTAACGCCGACTTTGCCTCATCAACTTGCTTATTCTTCAGCCGCCTCGGTTGAAATGCCTTGCGAAAGCGCCTGAGGATCGGTGCAGTTAGCTTCGTTGTATCGCACGGGAATTAAGAATTGGTGGGCTTGGTAAGCTTCAGCCGCCGCAAAATCAACTTCTTCAACCACCTGCAAAGCTTTTTGGTTTAGCCCCGGATAGCCCGTACTTTTCAGCAAGACGGGAGCACTCGCCGCTTCTCCGGCAGGATTGGTTAAAATGCCTACTCTAGCCGCCGTCGGCGGGGTAGGCAGACAGATGCGTAACGGATAGGCAATGGGAATTTCGGTGGCGGGCTGGAGGGGAAGTTCACTAATCTCTAGCTCGGCTTGGGTGTTAGAGAGCCAGTCAGCTAAAGCCGTTTCAGCCGCGGCTTCAGAGGTACCTGATTCGCTGTAGGTATAGGCGGCTTGAAAGGCTTCTAATTCTGCTCTGAGGGGGTTGGCTTCATCCTGATCGGCTTCAGCTTGATCGGCTGGGTCGGCGCTGGCTTCTGAGCTAGAAAGCGATCGCGTTGAGCCATTTCTGTCGGTTCTCAGGTCGTCTGCACTTTGAGAAGGTCGAGTTGCAATTTGTAAGCTGTCAACGCCAACGGTGCGCCGCTCTAGTTCTGCTGGCGTAATTTCGTTGACGCCCTCGCTAGCAGAGCCGCGACTGGCCTGATTGCCAGGGGCTGGAGCCGTTGCCCCTGGACGAATTTGAGTCTGGCCGGAACGGGTTGTAGCTTGGGAGTTGCTGCGTCTTCCGGCTGTGCCGCCGCCTGAATAACCTGAGGGGTTGCCGCGTACGCTGGTATTGCCCAAAGGCGGATTGTAGTAAAACGGATTGGGAGGCGCTGATTGACCGTTTGAAAAGTAAGCGGTAGAGCCGGGTGAACGGCTATTGGGCAATTGCAATTCCCCTAGTGAACCGGGCTGAGGTAGCAGTGAAAAAGTTGGGTTGGAAAAGTCTGGCAAGCGCTGTTGTTCTGCTGGCGATAGCTCCACCAACGGCACCGTGCGTTCGTCGCTTAAGGCTTCTGGCTCGGCTAAAGACGCCAGCGAAAACGACGTAAAGTGGGGAGACGCCGCAAACAAAATGCCGTGAATACCAACCGAAACGGCGGCGGCAATTCCTGTAGGTTGCCGCAGTGGCGCTAGCAATTTGCCGTACTTGACAGATTTAAGAGCAGATAATCGCGAAAACATAAGAATCGCTCGTCACCCCCGGTTGGCTTCCAACAAACCGACCTTAATTACCTTCAAAAAGTTGCCTTCATCACTGGCTAAATAACAGCTTTAGGTTGGTTTAACCTGCACAATGAGCAGCGAAAAGTAAGGCAACTTCAAATCTCGATACTGACTGAGACCAGCATAGATCACCTGATCCGATCTTGTGGCATTCTCAACAATAAAGCTGCGCTCTAAAAGCTGATGGGTTTGCAAGATAGACCAAACCGCAGCGTAAACTGAGCTGACTTTCATCAAAACAATAACATCTGCCCAAGCCAGCGCTTGCGTAATTTGGGTTGGGGCATAAAGTGCTGGGAGCACCGCCAGCTTTTGCGCTTGGATGGTTAACGGTATCCCTAGCGCAGCCGCAGCGGCTAAAGGTGAGCAAACCCCTGGTACAGCTTCGATTTGGCTTTGGGGATAGAGGTGCTGTAGCGTCTGAGCCAGATAGGTGAAGGTGCTGTAAAAACTGATATCGCCTTCGCTAGCAAAGGCGACGTCTTGACCCTGCTGTAAATAGCCCCAAACCTGATGCGCCGCTTGCTGCCAAGCAGATTCTAGCTCAGCCTGGTTTTGCACGTAGGGAAAGGAGAGCGGTAACTGGCGCTGCTGGGGCGAAATCCATGAGGCGATCGCCCGCTGAGCGACCCCTAGTTGACCCTTGAGGCCAGCCGGAAACGCCACCACTGGCGCTGCTTGCAAATGGCGCAGCGCCTTTAGCGTTATGAGTTCTGGATCACCAGGGCCAATCCCAAGGCCGTAAAGGGTACCCAAGGAAGTTTGCGTCATGAGTTTTGAATCAGCCGTACTGTTTAGAGCAAAGCAAGCTATACTTGAATACGAAAAATGTACAATGAACGGGATGTAGCGCAGCTTGGTAGCGCGCCTGCTTTGGGAGCAGGATGTCGCAGGTTCAAATCCTGTCATCCCGATTAGTATTAACTAACGTTGAAATCATTCAAAGACTGCTAACGACTTATAATTTCGCTAGTGCTGGGTTTTTCCTGAATTTTTTTAGTTGCCCTGGAAGTTAGAGTAGATAGCGGAAGGGGCATAAAGGGTGGAACTCTTGTTAGCATCCTGGGGTCAAGGGTTGAATGGAGTATCCACGAAACATTTTCAAAGAAATTTTGTTGGCCAAGGGCACAAAAAATGGCACTTCTCTCAATAGCCTCAATAGCTGAATTTTGAGAAATGGCCTAGTGAAAACTGCTTGTATTTGTTGTATTTGAGTTGAAACTACTTTGGTACGTTTACCAGGAGCTTTTATGAAATCGTTAGTTCAGCGGATTGCCACTCTAGGTTTGGTTGGAGGAACGTTGCTCGGCTCTCTTTTTATAGGGGGATTGCGGGCTTTAGCGCTTACCCAAGAGCAAATTGTAGATAAACTTTCAACCGTACCAGTCTTCATTATTGTAGATGGCGAGGGGCGATCGCTGATGGCCTCGGCCTCTAACGGTGGGGAAGCCGTTGAAGTGCCGCTCGTTTTTATTGATGGAGAAGGCGCAGAAGGCTTTTTAGAAAATGCCCAAGAAAATAACGAACCTTTTGCTGCAGAAGCGCGGGTAGCTTCCATCTGGCTGAGCGACTTATATACCCAGGCGCAAGCTCAAGGGGGCGAAACGGTTGATTTTGCCTATATTCCTGACTCGGAAGAATTAGAATCGGCTCAGGCCGAAGCGGGGGAAGAGTTTGCTGGCGTTCCCTTGTTTGTGGCTCGCATTAATGGGGGTTACTTGCCCGTTCAGCTTGGGGAAGAAACGTTGGTACCCATGTTTTTCGCTAGAGAAGACCTGCAAGTATTAATTGACCAGTTTGAGCAACAAACCAACGGCGCTGAGGCCACCATTGAAGTCGAAGTTATTGCCTTAGAAGCGGTTCTTCAAAAAATGGAATCTCCTGATAATGAGGAGCTTAATCGCCTTTTAGAAGCTGTTAGGCTTTTCCCTGATTCTGAGGTAGTTGAGTTCATTCGCGATCGCCAAGCTGAGTCTGGCAACTAGGCGAACCTGAGTTTTCGCTAACTTTTTGAACAGCAGGCACCCACCAGGGTGTCTGCTGTTATTTTTGGCTCTGCTCAAGAAATATTAAGGGGGAAAGTAGCGAAGTCAGCCGTTTTATGAGGTTCTGTAAAGCTATGCGCCATTCCAGGAAGCATCAGAGGACAATAGCGCTAATGCCCGTCGTGACAAGGTTTTCTAATGCGTATTTTTAATCGAGCGCCTCTGACTGAAGGAGAAACGCAAACCAAAATTCTACGGGCGGCGCAGCGTTTGTTTGCTCAAAAAGGGTACGGCGGCACCACAACGCGAGATTTAGCCCAAGCGGCAGGCGTAGCAGAAGGAACGTTGTTTCGTCACTTTGACAGTAAAAAAGCCATTTTAATTGAAGTGGCTACCCAGGGCTGGATTGAAATTTTGACCGATTTACTAACGGAACTGAGCGAAATGGCTAGCTACAAAGCCGTTGCTCAAGTGATGCGGCGGCGCATGCTGAGTTTACCGAGAAATTCAGACATGATGCGAGTGTGCTTTATGGAAGCGCAGTTTCATCCAGAGTTGCGAGAGCAAATCCAGGCCGAAGTGATTGTCAAAATGACTGATGTAGCTGAAGCCTTTTTTCAAACCGCTATGGATCGCGGTACCTATCGACGTCTGAATCCCCGCGTGGTAGCCCGGATTTTTCTTGGCATGTTTACAGTTGCAGGCTTTAGCCAGATGACTTTGGCCGATGCCGCTTCTCCCCAAGATATGCAGGAACTTGCCGAAGGTTTGGCTGATATCTTCTTAAACGGCGTGCTGCCACGCCAGGAAAACGAGGCTTAATAGCTGACAGCGTTTTATGAGTTCCTTTTTGGCTCAGGTATGAGGTTTTCAAGGTGGTCAGGATCGACTTGGTAAGCCGCACCAAACCCCATCACAAAGCGACCGTCATAGGGCGTTAGCTGAAAAATCCGAAAGTCAGGCAGGCTGCGCAGCATTTCAATAATGTTGCCGAAACGCTGCTGAAAGCGATCGCAAAGCTGAGTCCAGCCAGTATTATCTTTGGCAACTAGCTGAGCAGTGCAGTCATAGCTAAGTCGCTGACGCGCAAAAATTTGCACCGTTTTAGATTCATCTACAATCAGCAGGATGCTAGCTTTGCCGTTGGTTTGTAAGTTTTGCGTATGGCGAGACAAACCGCTGGTAAAAATAAAGAAGCGATACTGCTCGTCAACAATAAAGGGAGCATAGCTCGCATGAGGGCTACCGTCAGCGTTGAGGGTACTGAGCATCAGGCTTTGCACTTCGCCGGGAAAACGCCGATAGGCCGCTAAAACCGACTCTAATTCAGGCATAACTCACCTAAAAGTTAGATCAACTGGGCGTCAAGATTCTATCGGTTTCTAGAGGCCAATCCGGACGCTATTGTTTACAGTAACAGCATTAAGAACTGTAAAAAGACCCCTTCTCATGTCCATTTCCCAGCCTCCCGTCAGTTCTCTCGACAATTTGATGAGTCATTTAGCGCCCCCCGATCGCGCTCTTCTGCAACAGGAGGGAGTGGTAGTTATGGGCGAAAACGGCCAGTATACGGCGATGGTGCTGGCAAAGGCGGATTGGCAAACGGCGTGGGCGGTCATTCGCGATTACGAAAATTTTGCCCGTTTTCTGCCTACTGTGGTCTCAAGCCGGGTAATTGAAGCCGCTGGCAATCGCAAAGTGGTTGAGCAAGTTGATAGTCGAGACGTGATGCTGACGACGCTGGAATCTACTTTGCGAACAGAAAACATTGAAAAAGAGCGAGAAATTGAGTTCCGTCTGATTGCAGGCGATTTGGAAACGCTAGAAGGTTTTTGGCGGCTGGATGCCATTGCCGACAGTGCTTCTGGTTCTCTGCAAACGCTCATCACCCAACAGGTAACTGCTCAAGCTGACATTGGCCTGTTAGACGGTGCTTTTTACAGTATCTTTGAAAGCAGCTTGAAAGAAAACATTCAGGCGATCGCTGCTGAAGCAGAACGTCGCACTCAGTTAGCTTAAATGTGTGGACGCTATACTCAAAGCCATTCGGGAGAAGCGATTGCGGCAGCTTTTGAACTAGAGACAGTGCCGCTTTTGACCCCGCGTTACAACATTGCGCCGTCTCAGTCGGTTTCTGTAATCACGGCGACTGAATCGGGTCGTCAACATGGCTGGATGCGGTGGGGCTTAATCCCTAGCTGGGCTAAAGACCCTGCTATCGGCAACCGCTTGATTAACGCCCGTGCCGAAACAGCACCCGAAAAACCTTCCTTTCGAGCCGCCTTTCGGCGACGGCGGTGTCTGATAGTTGCCGATGGCTTTTACGAATGGCACCGTTCTGCGGCTAGCAAAACCAAGCAGCCCTATTATTTTCAACAGCGCGATCGCCTGCCGTTTGCCTTTGCTGGTTTGTGGGAGCAATGGCTCCATCAAGACAACACGATTACCTCTTGTACGCTGCTGACGACAACCCCCAACGACTTACTGGCCAAAGTTCATAACCGTATGCCAGTCATTTTGGCGGCGGCTAGCTACGATCGCTGGCTCGACCCCCAAGAACAACAGGTAGAAGCTTTGCAAGCGTTACTGACGCCCTACCCGGCTACAGATATGCAGGGTTTTGCGGTGGGCAAGCAAGTCAACAAACCCAGTCACGACAGCCCAAACTGTATTGAACCAATTCACCCATCCACTGACGCTGAGACGAGCGACATCAGGCAGTTAAGCTGAGTTCGCGCTCGATGTCTTTGACGTATTCAGCAATTCGATGGTTCAAAATTGTCCGGGGAATATAGCGTTTGAAAGAGATCAGCGCCAGAATAATTTCTAAAAAGGCAAGCGCTAAAACGCCAGTGTCTGACAGCACAATGTTGGTAATTGTCATGTGCTTATGTTTGCGCAGCTTGGTGAAATACACCAACTGTTCAACGTGATGAAAATCTAAAATTGGCGGCAGACGAGGCGGTAATCTTGGCACTACGTCGTTGTGGTTGACAACCCGGTGCAGCCGTCCTGCTAAGTCAGCGTTAATGGCTTCTGCCAAAGGCTGCTGTACCACTCTGGGCGAACCGAATGTATATAACCCTGTTACCTGACGATAGACCAACGCCTTGTAAGCAGCCAAGGTAGCCAATGCGCCTCCTAGACTGTGTCCGGTTAGATAAAGCGGTAAGTCGGCGGCTAAGTCATTAATCGCTTCGCTAATGCCCGCCGTTCCTTTCCACTCAACTTTGCCCTCAGGGTAAAGGCTTTGAATGTCTTGACTAAGGGCACTGCCCCAGACGTTGTAAATACCTTCTAAAAAACCCCCGTGGGCGTAAAAGCTGGCTGTCTTTTTGGGGCTTTTCTGCGTGGCTTTGACTGTTTGAGGCTCAGCTTCAACTAAATTTTCGTTGGGGAAAAGTCGCTTGACAAAATTGATATCGGTCAAAATATCAATGGAGTCTTGTTCTGTGCCGCGAAAGGCCAGAATGGCGAATTTTCCACCTGTGTTAACGCCGGGATGCGTTGCTAGGAAGGCTTGAGTACCGCCAGCGTCAAAAAAAGCAATTTGCTCAAAACCAGCCTGTTTTAGCTCAGTCGCTACCGTGATTTTGTTCTCGTAGGCAAGCTGAGAACACTGAGCCAGCCACCAGGCGATCGCCACTGTATAACTTTGTTTGCCAGCCGGAAACGCAACTTGCGACCATCCCTTGAAATACTTGGGTTGGTAAACCATACCGCACCCCCTGAATTTTATTTAAATAGTTTACTTTTTGTGCCCTGGCCGAGCAGAACTACGGCAACTGGGGCACATCTCAAGTTAATGAGGATTGCATCTCAAGAATAGCCGAATTCTGCAACAAGGACGCTATAGCTAAAGGTAGCTAAAGGCAAAAGGCAGAGAGCAGAAGAAAAGCTTTGCTGTCAGCGGCTTTCAGCAATTGAGGGGGCTTATTGCTAGCGGCTACTGCAATGTTTCTACAGGTGGTGGGCTATAGCCCCGAATGAACTGAGGCAGTTAGGGCATTTGCCAGCAAGAAAATAAGCTTAGCCGTTGTCAAGATTGAGTCGTTGCAAAGGCTGCTTCTGGTTGCGATCGCGTGTCGATTGCGTTTTCTACAATTCAGATAAATCCCTGGATTTGTTTAGTTTTGTTTATTGCATTTTCTTGCGAAGAAGATGTTTTCGTAGGCAGTGCAAAAGGTAAACCGCTATACTAAATAAAAATCAATCAACAGTTAAGGATTGATTTTAAGAGTCACTGCATTTTTAACTCAAAGAATGTTTTCAGGTTCATCTCAACTGAGTCTGAATATTAAATCAGATTGATTTCAGAGTTATTAAAACAACGTCAAATCTTTACGGAAAATTTCTGAGATCTGCTGCTGTCTTAGTCAGAGTTGCTTGTAGCTGCTCGTTTGCAGTTGATTCTAAAAATAGTTTCAAATGACTGATAAGTAGACAAAATTTCTAGAATTGTCCTTTCTTTTGGTTTTGTTGGCAATCTTAGATATTTTTTGCTTTTGTCAGGCTATTTGAAAAAATCAGCAGTTGGCGGGTGTTCAAATCATTAGCGCTATCTCTTCT
The DNA here is from genome assembly GCF_052168255.1 of Almyronema sp. Taxonomy (NCBI): domain Bacteria; kingdom Bacillati; phylum Cyanobacteriota; class Cyanophyceae; order Nodosilineales; family Nodosilineaceae; genus Almyronema; species Almyronema sp. Next base: position 116,521 of record NZ_JBQLZL010000072.1, read on the forward strand.
TGAGGCGACTGTTGCGGTTGCCAAAAAGCGCTAAGTTTGAGCTTCTTTGAACACCTTGAAGCTGCCAGGGTGCTGTTTTTAAATTTATTGTCAAGAGCTAAGTTCTCTTGTTAAAGCAATGACGGCTTGCGCTATTTATCGGGCACCGCCTAACGCTGGCAACTTAGTTTTAAATCAAATTTTACCCACTCTGTTAGATCAAGCCTGCGATCGCTTTCCCAATGCGCTGGCCTTTAACCACTGGCACAATCGGCGCTGGCAGTCGATGTCTAACAACGATTTTCGGGCGGCTGCGGCAGCGATCGCCCTTGGACTTTTAGATATGGGGCTGCAACCAGGCGATCGCGTGGCCTTGATGATGTCTGGCGATGTCGCTTTTTGTCTAGCTGATATGGGCTGTTTGCTTGCAGGCTTGGTCAACGTTCCGATTGACCTGACTCAAACGATTGAAAACGTTATCTACAGTCTGAAGCATGCTGAAGTCAGCGCTTTGATTGTCTCGAATACAGAATTGCTAGAGCAAGTAGCGGCTTATTTGGCGCAAGTACCGTCGCTGCGGAGTGTGGTGGTAGGAGAGGGGCTAGAGAAGACGCGAGGGCAGGGGGACGCGGGAACGCGGGGACATGCCGTAGGGGCGTATCGTGATATGCCCACCGCAGACCAGCCAACGGCTGAAAAACTCGTTCAGACAAACATTTCCCCCCAACCCCCCGAAGACTGTTTGCAGTTGCCGCAGTTCTTGCATGAACTGCCGCTGCCGCCTTCGAGATTAGCGGCGTTGCCTGAAAGGGTGCAATTACTGTCGTTAGATCAGGTGCGATCGCGCGGGCAAGCGCACAGGTCACCGGAACGGATCAATGACCTCAAAGCGGCGATCGCACCCTCTGATCTGGCTACTATCCTCTACATTGCCAGCGATAGCCATCGACCCAAAGGCGTCATGCTCACCCACGAAAGCATTGCCGCAAATGTGATTGCCGCTTTTAGCAGCTATCCTGATTTGGGCTATGGGGCTGAAGAGGTGGCGCTGATCTTTTTGCCGCTGACCCATATCTTTGCGCGGGTGTTTCTCTATGGGCATATGGCCTATGGGCACAGTGTCTATTTCTCGGATGCCAATCATGTTGTCAAACATCTGAGAACGGTTAAACCCACGATTATGATTACGGTGCCCCGTCTGATTGAAAAGACTTACGAGCGCATTTGCGATCGCGGCCAGCGGTTAGGCAAGTTTGATAGAACGGTGTTTAACTGGGCGCTACAGCTTGCTCATCGCTATGAACTGGGCACCGTTCCCTCTCGCCTTTATCGACTCCAGCTAAAGCTAGCCGATCGGCTGGTATTTGCTAAATGGCGGGCAGCCTTTGGCGATCGCCTCAAAGCCCTCATTAGCGGCGGTGCGGCTCTCAAGGCAGAACTTGCCAACGTCTTTTCAGCCGCAGGCATTCCGGTGTTGCAGGGCTATGGACTCACCGAAACCAGTGCGGTACTTTGCTACAACCGGGGCAACTATAATCGCGCCGGGACGGTGGGCGTGCCGATTGCGGGCGTCGAGATTGACCTGGCAACCGATGGCGAAATTTTAGTCAAATCCCCCTTTGTGATGCAGGGCTATTACCGCGATCCGGTCGCCACCGAACGGGTGCTGCAACAGGGCTGGCTGTATACAGGCGACTTGGGCGAAATTACCCCAGAGGGCTTTCTCAAAATTACGGGCGTTAAGAAACCGCTATTTAAGCTCTCAACCGGAAAGTATGTTTCGTCATTGCCCCTAGAGCAAGATCTGGCGCGATCGCCCCTGGTTGAGCAGGCGATCGCCGTTGGCGCGAATCACAAGTTTTGCAGCATGCTGATTTTTCCCAATTTGGCTGCGCTGCACCAAGAAGCTGCCGCCATGGGGCTGTCTTTGCCCACCGAGGCGCTGCTACAACACGCTTGCATCACCGCTCGCTATCAAGCCCTCATTGACGCAGCCAATTGCCATCTGCCCTACTGGTCTACGGTGCGTAAGTTTGCCCTAGTCAACGCTGTTCTCACCCTTGAAAACGGCTGCTTGAACCCAGACGGCAGCCTTAACCGGGTGGCGGTGCTTAAAGAATTTGCCCCTGTGATTGCAGCCCTTTACGGTAAGGATGGGGAGGGAGGACGCGGGGATGGGGGGACGCGGGGATGGGGGGAGGAAGATCTGTCGGAGAGTTGCCCAATGGTACCTGCTGCTGCCTGTCCTACCTATGCGCAATCTTTAACGCATTATTGACAAATTTCTCCCCCCAGATCGCCCAGATGCAAGCACAGGTTTTACAGACAAAATTTCGAGTATTGCCCAACCCATTAGCTAAACCCGTCCTACCCCTACCATCCTGCTATTTTTCTACCACCCCCTCCCCGCGTCCCCATCTCCCCTACCTCTCCCCATCCCCCCTCCCCGCGTCCCCATCTCCCCTACCTCTCCCCATCCCCCATCCCCCACCCGCTGCATTCTAAGGTAAACGCATCATGTTTAAGCCATTTCGAACCGCTGCCGTCCTGGGTGCTGGCGTTATGGGTACCCAAATTGCCGCCCACCTCGCCAATGCCGGACTCACCGTTCACCTGCTCGATTTACCAGCCCAAACAGGTGACAAAAACGACCTCGTTGAAGGAGCTTTTAAGAAAGCGCTCAAGCAATCACCGCCGATTTTCTATACGCAGAAGACGGCGCAGCGCGTCATCTTGGGCAACTACGATCAACACTTCGATCGCTTAGCCAATGTGGACTGGGTGATTGAGGCGGTGGTTGAAAACCTAGCCGTTAAGCATGAGCTGATGGCGCGGGTAGAAAAAACGGTGCGTTCCGATGCGGTAATTTCGACCAACACCAGTGGTTTATCTATTCACGCGATCGCCCAGGGACGTTCTAAAGCTTTTCGGCAGCGCTTTTTAGGCACTCACTTTTTCAACCCCCCTCGCTATTTGAAGCTGCTAGAGCTAATTCCGACGGCAGAAACTAATCCGCAAGTGTTAGCGCAAATGGAGTGGTTTGGGCGACTGTACTTGGGTAAGGGCATTGTCATTGCTAAAGACACGCCTAACTTTATCGCCAACCGTATTGGCATTTTTGTCACCTTGCTGGGAGTCAAAGCCTTGACCGAGCAAGGCTACACCATTGAAGAGATTGATACCCTTTCAGGCGTGCTGGTGGGTCGGCCCAAGTCGGGCATTTTTCGTACGGCTGATTTAGTCGGGCTAGATACGCTACTGTATGTGGCCGACAATCTCTACCCTGCTATCCCCACTGATGAACGGCAAGATTTATTTCAAGCCCCGGAATTGATGCGCAAACTGGTTGAAACCGGGACGTTAGGAGCCAAGAGCGGTCAGGGATTTTACAAAAAAGTCAAAGGTGAAATTCAATCGATTAATCCCCAAACTTTGACCTACGAGTCGGCTCAGCCGCTGCACTTAGGCAATCTAGACGGCTTAAAAAAACTACCTTTAACAGAACGGTTGCCAAAGCTTTATCGCGATCGCGGGCGAGCAGGTGACTTTTTCCGTCAAACCCTGCTAGCCACGTTAGCCTATAGCGCTAACCGTATTCCTGAAATTGCCGACAGCCCGGTGGAGATAGATCGCGCCCTGCGTTGGGGATTTGGTTGGGAACTTGGCCCGTTTGAAATTTGGGATGTGCTGGGGTTTGAAACCGTCCTGAGCGACCTGAAGGCAGCTGGCTATTCGTTGCCAGCTTGGCTAGAGCGGCTGCAAGCAACCAGTACGGCAGGGTTTTATCAAGCCAATGGCCGAGTGTACGTTCCCGGTGAGCAGTATGTACCGCTGGCGGTGCCTGCTGACGAAATTCACCTTAGCGACTCTGATACCACCCTCTGGCGCAATCCTGAAGCTGCGCTGCTAGACCTAGGGGATGGCGTTGCTTTGTACGAATTTCGCTCTAAGGCCAATACCCTCAGCGCTAAGGTCATTGACGGCTTAGAGGAGGTCTTGAACCTGCTAGAAAAACGCGACGACCTGCGAGGTTTGGTGATTGGCAATGAAGGCGACAACTTTTGTGTTGGCATTAACCTGGCGGAAGTTGGCAAAATTGCCCAGTGGGAAAACCTCAATCCCTTTAACCGTCACCACAGCGGTATTGCGGCTCTACTAGAAAAATTTCAGACCCTGGTGCAGCGGATTTACTACTTCCACAAACCAATTGTGGCCGCGATTCAGGGGCGGGTGCTAGGCGGGGGTTGCGAACTCGCAATGGCCTGCCCCCATGTCGTGGCCGCTGCTGAAACCTATATTGGTTTGGTTGAGCTGGGGGTGGGCTTAATTCCGGCGGGGGGTGGCCTGATGCGATTAGCCCGGTGGGCGGCAAATCAGGCCATTAGCGATCGCCCCACTGATATTTTGCCCTGGCTGAAGCAGGTATTTGAAACTATTGGCATGGCCAAAGTGGCTAACAGTGCCGACGAAGCCAAGGCGCTAGGTTTTCTCTTACCCACAGCTAAGGTGACTATCAATAGCGATCGCCGCCTCTATATCGCCAAGCACGAAGTCCTCTGTCTAGATGTCCTTGGCTACAGGCCGCCACCACAAAACCCGATTCCGGTGCTGGGTCAACCTGCCCGCGCCGTTTTAGACCACATGGCCTACGTCATGCACCAAGGCGGCTACATTAGCGACTACGATCGCGCCCTCGCCCACCGCCTTGCCTACGTCCTCACGGGCGGCGAACTCACCGTACCCGCTCAGGTAGATGACGCCTACCTGCTGCAACTAGAGCGCGATAACTTTTTACCGCTAGTTGACGAAGCCAAAACCAAAGAACGAATTTTGCACATGCTGAAGACGAAGAAGCCCTTGAGGAATTAGGGGCAAGGAGAGGGGGGAGAGGGGGGACGCGGAGAAGGGGAGACGCGGAGGGGGAAAGACACCAAGAGATTCAACTACCTGTTTACAGGTGTAGTCACCCGTGTTGAGACCCTTCAATGGCTACAAGCCCCTGACAGAAAAGTGTTCCTTCTGGCCTCAGCCCTTAGCTTTTAGCCAACCACCTTCTTTCAAAACCCCCGCCTCTCTCCACACACCCCTCCCCGCGTCCCCGCATCCCCGCGTCGCCCTCTCCCTACACCCCCCACCTCCTCCTATCTCAATCCTATTCATCCATAAGTCAGAACTATGAAATCCTACATTATCAGCAGTGTCAGAACCGCCGTTGGTAAAGCCCCACGCGGTACCCTGCGTCATACGCGTCCTGATGATTTGGGAGCAGCAGCAGTGCGGGGAGCGCTGGAAAAAGTACCCGCACTGGTTTCTCACCAGATTGACGATGTGATTATGGGGTGTGCCATGCCGGAGGCTGAGCAGGGCTACAACCTGGGTCGGGTGATCGCGTTGCGGGCTGGGTTGCCAGACTCGGTCGCGGGCTGTACCGTGAATCGGCTGTGTTCATCTGGGCTGCAAACCATTGCTATGGCAACCCAGGCGATCGCCTTTGGCCAGTCCGACGCCATTATGGCTGGCGGAGCGGAGTCGATGAGCCTAATTCCAATGGGAGGCCACCAGTTTTTGCCCAATCCTGAGCAGCTAGCTGAAGCGCCAGAAACCTATATCACCATGGGGCTGACGGCTGAAAAAGTTGCCGAACAGTACCACGTTGCCCGTGCTGACCAAGATGCCTTTGCCCTGCGATCGCACCAAAAAGCCTTAGACGCGATCGCCTCCGGTCGCTTCAAAGACGAAATTATTCCGGTAACAGTACGCCAAACCCAGTACATCGGCGGTCAGCCTCACACTCACGAACTGATTTTTGACAACGACGAAGGGCCACGGGCAGATACCAGCTTGGATGCCTTAGCCCAACTTAAGCCCGTCTTTCACGCCCAAGGCAGCATCACCGCCGGCAACTCATCGCAAATGTCAGACGGAGCCGCCGCCACCTTGGTCGTCAGCGAAAAGCTGATGCACGAGCTAGCGCTCCAACCCCTCGGTCGCTTATTGGGTTTTTCAGTCGCAGGTGTTCCCCCGGCCATTATGGGCATTGGCCCGATCGCAGCCGTCCCCAAAGTCTTGAAACAGGTGGGACTGGAGCTAAAAGATATTGGCCTGATTGAACTCAACGAAGCCTTTGCCGCTCAATCGCTGGCCGTTATCCGTGAACTCGGCCTCAATCCAGAAATTGTCAATGTTAATGGCGGCGCGATCGCCCTCGGCCATCCCCTTGGCTGTAGCGGCGCTAAACTCACCGCCACCCTGCTGCACGAAATGAAGCGTCGCAGCATCCGCTACGGCCTAGTCACTATGTGCGTCGGCGGTGGCATGGGGGCAGCGGGGGTGTTTGAGAATTTGGCAATGTGAGGAGGAGGGGGGGGAGGAGGGGTGAGGGGGGGACGCGGGGATGGGGGGATGGGGTGAGATTGGAGGGTTAGCTATCGGGTAGTCTTGGCGGGAATTGTCCATTTTTCTTTTTGAGAAATCATGACTACTAGCTGACTTAGAACTGCTTCGTATTGCATATCTAAATCCTTTGCTTGTTCTTTAGTTAAATAGCCACATCTAAACGCAATTTCAATCCAGGTCTGTGTTTCTGCTGCTTCACTCTCTGCATCATTTAACTTACTTACAAACGCGGCTGGATATCTTCTTTTTCTCCAAGCTTCCGTAATATTGGCGGCCACTGATCTTGACGAACGCCGAATTTGATCAGTTAAAGAAAATTTCTCTTCCCTCGGAAACCCCTTACTGATTTCAAAAATTTTCATTGCGCTGACAATCGCATGCTGCCAAACCCGCAATTCTTTAAACGATCGAATATTAGCCATTCATCCATTTCCTAACAACCTCTCTAAACTTCCCCTCAACCTCTTTACTTTCCCCTCTCCCCCATCCCCCCTATCTCCCTATCCCCGCGTCCCCGCGTCCCCACTTCACCACCTCTCCCC